>NZ_DGUZ01000010.1:54629-132654 GCF_002394865.1 Fibrobacter sp. UBA4297
TCCGCACCACCGACGTTACCGGCACGATTCAGCTCCCGGAAGGCGTCGAAATGGTTACCCCGGGTGATACCGTCACGATCCACGTGAACCTCATCGCTCCGATCGCCATGGAAAAGCAGCTCCGCTTCGCTATCCGCGAAGGTGGACGTACTGTTGGTGCTGGCTCTGTTACCGAAATCATCAAGTAAGGAATAATCATGGCTGGTGAACGCATCCGTATTCGCTTGAAGAGCTTCGATCATCGTATGATCGACCGCTCCGCTCAAGATATCGTGAATACAGCTAAGAACACTGGGGCTCGTATTGCAGGCCCCATCCCTCTCCCGACGAAGATCCAGAAGTATACGGTGCTCCGCTCTCCGCATATTGACAAGACTTCTCGTGAACAGTTCGAATCCCGTACGCACAAGCGTCTTATCGACATCCTTGATGCTACGCCGCAAACTGTAGATTCCCTCATGAAACTTGACTTGCCGGCAGGCGTTGAAGTCGAAATTAAGGTCTAATAACAATGAACGGTATTCTCGCAAAGAAATTGGGAATGACCCAAGTGTTCACGGAACAGGGCGAATGCGTCCCTGTCACGGTTCTCGAAGCCGGTCCGTGCGTGGTCGTTTGCCATAAGACAGAAGAGAAGGACGGCTACACTGCTGTCCAGATCGGCTTTGGTCTCAAGAAGGAACAGCGTGCCAATAAGGCAGAAGTCGGCCATTTCAAGAAGGCTGACGTGGCTGTTCGTGAACACCTCGCTGAATTTGATGTCGCTGATCTCGAATCCTGGCCGGTTGGCAAGGAATTCGGCGCTGCCGACTTCGCTGATGCAAAGACTGTGAACGTCTCTGGCATCTCTAAGGGTCATGGTTTCTCTGGCACTATCAAGCGCCACGGTTTCCATAGCGGTCCTCGTTCCCATGGTACGCACAATATGCGCGAACCGGGTGGTACGTCCGCTCACTCCTATCCGGGCCGCGTTTTCCCGGGTAAGCGTATGGCTGGTCAATACGGCAACAAGAAAGTGACCGTGAAGCACCTCCAGGTCGTCAAAGTTGATGGCGACCGCAACCTGATCTTCGTCCGTGGCGCTGTCCCGGGCCCGAAGAACAGCATCATCGTGGTGAGGAAAGACTAATGGCTAGTGCAAAGCTTTTCGCCGCTACTGGCGATTTTAAGAATGATATCCAGCTCCCGGCTCTCTTCGACCAGGAAGTCAACAAGGTCTGCATGTACCTCCACATCAAGGCTATCCTGAACAACAACCGTCAGGGTACTGCTCAGACTAAGTCTAAGGGCGAAGTCAGTGGCGGTGGCCAGAAGCCGTGGAAGCAGAAGGGTACGGGCCGTGCTCGTTCCGGTCAGAACACCTCTGCAGTTTGGGTTCGTGGTGCCAAGGCTCACGGTCCGAAGTCTCATGACTACTTCGAAAAGGTGAACAAGAAGGTCAAGAAGATCGCATTCCACTCCGCTCTTGCTTCCAAGGCTAGCGAAGGCAAGGTCTCCGTGTTCGAAGCTCTCAGCTTCAGCGCTCCGAAGACCAAGGATCTTCTCGCAGTTCTTACCAAGTCTGGCATTGAACAGCGCAACGTCCTCTTCATCGTTAGCAAGAAAGATGAAAACCTCTATCTTTCCTCCAACAACATTCCTTGGTGCCGTTGCGCACGCGTTGAAGATGTCAACACTTACGACATCGTCCGTGCAAACAACGTCGTCATCTCTCAGGCTGCTCTCGCAGAACTTGAAGGAGGCCGCTAATGAAAGAAATTCGTGAAATCCTCGTTGCTCCGCACGTCACAGAAGAAACCATGAAGAACATGGTGAATCGCCGTAACGATGTGCACAAGTACGTGTTCAAGGTTGCCATGGACGCTTCTAAGGAAGACATCAAGGCCGCTATCGAAAAGCGCTTTGAAGTCAAGGTCGCTAAGGTCAATACTTTGATCAACCGCGGCAAGATCAAGCGCGTCCGCATGGTCGCTGGCAAGAAACCCAACTGGAAGAAGGCCTACATCACATTGAAGGCCGGGCAAAAGATTGCCGAGTTTGAAGGAGTATAACCATGGGTCTGAAATCTTATCGCCCGATTACCCCGACACTGCGTTACAAGCAGATTGGTGACCGCAAGGAACTCTCTGCTGTAAAGCCGTACAAGCCGCTTACCGAAGGTATCAAGCGTAGCTCCGGCCGTAACAATGCTGGTGAAATTACCTCCCGTCGTCGTGGTGGTGGTCACAAGAAACTGTATCGTATCATTGACTTCAAGCGTCAGTTTGCCGGTCTCTCCTGCACTGTCGAAACGATTGAATACGATCCGAACCGTACCGCTCGCATCGCTCTCGTCAAGTACGAAAACGGCAAGCGCGCATACATCATCGCTCCGGCCGAAATCAAGGTTGGCGATGTGCTGAACGCTGGTGAAGGTGCAGAATTCCGCGTAGGTAACGCAATTCCTCTCCGCGACATTCCGCTCAACACCATTATCCACAACATCGAAATGAAGCCGGGCAAGGGTGCCCAGATTGCTCGTTCCGCTGGTGCCGGTGCAGAACTGGTTGCCAAGGACGGCAAGCTCTGCCAGGTCAAGCTTCCGAGTGGCGAAGTCCGCTACATCCCGGAAGACTGCCTCGCTACCGTTGGCCAGGTTTCCAATATCGATCACATGAATGAATCCTCGGGTTCTGCAGGCCGCTCTCGCTGGCTCGGCAAGCGCCCGGCCGTCCGTGGTGTCGTTATGAACCCGGTCGACCACCCCCTTGGTGGTGGTGAAGGTCGTACCTCTGGTGGTCGTCATCCGTGCTCTCCTTGGGGTAAGAACTCTAAGGGTGCAAAAACTCGTAACAACAAGCGTACTGATAAGTTCATCGTACGTCATCGTCAGAAGAGGGCCTAATTCATGTCTAGATCCCTTAAGAAAGGTGCGTTCGTGGATTCCCACGTTCTCAGCAAGGCCCAGGCGATGGCCGGTTCCGACAAGAAACAGGCTATCAAGACCTGGTCCCGTCGTTCCACAATCGTCCCGGATATGGTCGGACTCACGTTCTCCGTCTATAACGGCAAGCAGTTCCTTCCGGTTTATGTCACCGAAAACATGGTTGGCCATAAGCTCGGCGAATTCTCCATGACCCGTACTTTCCGCGGTCACCGCAAGACTGAAACTGCTGGAGGCAAGAAATAATGCAAGCTGTTGCTAAAGTTAAAAACGTCCGTTACGGCGTTCGCAAGCTCCGTCGCGTAGTCGACCTCGTTCGTGGCAAGTCCGTCAGCGAAGCCTTCGCGATGCTCTCCATCCTCCGTACGCAGACCAAGGGTGCTCCGCTGGTTGAAAATGCTCTCAAGTCCGCTGTCGCTAACTTGAAGCAGAAGTCCGCCGCTCCGGTTTCCGCCGAAGAAATCGTGATCAAGACCATCACCGCTGATGGTGGTACGATCATGAAGCGCATTCACCCGCGTTCCCAGGGCCGTGCTTTCCGTATCGAAAAGCCGCTCTCCCACATCACCGTCGTTGTCGCAGACAAGGAGAATTAACAATGGGTCACAAAACTCATCCTAATGGTCTTCGTCTTGGCGTTATCCGCGGTTGGGAATCCAAGTGGTATGCCGAAGACAAGTTTGCCGATCTTCTCTATGAAGATATCGTGCTCCGTCGCTACTTGATGAAGCGTTTCGAACATGCCTCCCTCTCCAAGGTCGGCATCGAACGTACCGTCAAGAAGGTGAACGTTAACCTCTATACCGCTCGCCCGGGTATCGTTATCGGTAAAAAGGGCGAAGAATTGGAACGTTTGAAGGGCGAACTCCAGTTCCTCACCGGTAAAGAAATCTATATTGCAGTCCACGAAATCAAGCGTCCGGAAACTGATGCAAAGCTCGTGGCTGAAAACATTGCTCGCCAGCTCGAAAAGCGTATTTCTTTCCGCCGTGCCATGAAGCGTGCTATCCAGTCCGCTATGCGCATGGGTGTGGAAGGTATCAAGGTGCAGTGCGGTGGCCGCCTCGGTGGTGCCGAAATTGCCCGCGTTGAAAAGTATGCCGAAGGCCGCGTGCCTCTGCACACTCTTCGTGCTGACATCGACTACGCAACTGCCATCGCTAAGACCGTTTATGGTGCCATCGGTATCAAGGTGTGGATCATGCACGGCGAAAAGATCGGTAAGGACGTCATGAACGACAACAAGAGAGAGAAGTAATTATGCTGAGTCCGAAAAGAACATTGCATCGTAAGCAAATGAAAGGGCGCATGAAGGGCGTCGCCTCTCGTGGCAACTATATCGCCTTTGGCGAATTCGGTATCCAGGCTCTTGAAAAGTGCTGGCTCACCGCTCGCCAGATCGAAGCTGCTCGTATCGCCATGACTCGTAAGATCAAGCGTGGTGGTCGCGTGTGGATTCGCGTCTTCCCCGATAAGCCGGTTACCCGTCACCCTGCAGAAGCCCGTATGGGTAAGGGTAAGGGCGCAGTCGAATTCTGGGCAGCCGTAATCCTCCCGGGTCGCATCCTTTTTGAAATGGGTGGTGTTGAACGTGAACTTGCCATGGAAGCTCTCCATGTTGCAATTCAGAAGCTCCCCCTTAAGTGCAAAATCATCGAAGAATCGGAGATCTAATGAAAGCACGTGAATTGAAAGAACTGGGCGTTGACCAGCTCAAGGAAAAACTGGCTCAGTTGAATCTCGATTTGTTTAATTACCGCATGACTGCGAAGCTCGGTAATTTGGAAAAACCCTCTGTGATTCAAGCTGCCCGCAAGGACATCGCCAGAATCAAGACCATCCTCAGCGAAAAGGCCAAGGCATAAGCCGGCAGGAGCAGGAAATGGAAAGAAACCTTCGTAAAGTCAAGCAGGGTATCGTCTCCTCCGACAAGATGGACAAGACGATTACGGTTGTGGTCGAAAACCGCAAGCGTCACCCGATGTACAACAAGATCATGACTACGACCAGCAAGCTCAAGGCTCACGATGAAAAGAATGAAGCCCAAGAAGGCGACTTGGTCGAAATCATGGAAACTCGTCCCCTCTCTGCAACGAAGCGCTGGCGCCTCGTCCGCATTGTGGAAAAGAAGAAGTAAACTCCTGGAGTAAGGCGAATATGATTCAAGAAGAAACCAGACTCGTCGTGGCCGATAACAGTGGTGCCAAGGAAGTCGCCTGCATCCGTGTTTTGGGTGGCACAAACCGTCGCTATGCTAGCATCGGTGATGTCATCAAGGTAGCCGTTAAGGACGCTATCCCCCAGAGCAAGGTGAAGAAGGGTTCCGTGGCCGACGCCGTCGTCGTCCGCACAGCTAAAGAAATCGCACGTCCGGACGGAACGTTCATTCGTTTCTCCGACAACGCAGTGGTTCTCATCAACAAGGATGGCGAACCGCGTGGAACCCGTATTTTTGGACCGGTGGCTCGTGAGCTCCGCGACAAGAAGTACATGAAGATCATCTCCCTCGCACCTGAGGTTCTCTAATGGCTAACATCAAGAAGAATGATAACGTCAAGGTGATTTCCGGTGCCAACAAGGGCAAGACCGGCACCGTGATCAGTGTCAAGGATGGCAAGGTGACCGTTTCTGGCGTCAACGTCTGCAAGCGTCACGAAAAGCCGTCTCAGACCAATCAGACTGGTGGCATCGTTGAAAAGGAATTGCCGATCGACATTTCCAACGTGATGCTTCTCGAAGGCAACACTCCCGTTCGTACCCGCATCGTTCGCGAAAAGGGTAAGAAGGGCGTTCGTACCAGTGTCAAGACTGGAAAGGCTGTGTAAGGTAACGCAATGAACCAGATGAAGCAATTCTATCTCGAAAAGGTCGTTCCGGCCTTGCAGCAAAAGTTTGCCTACAAGAACGTGATGCAGATTCCGCGTCTCGAAAAGATCGTGCTCAACATGGGCGTGGGCGCCGCTTCCCAGAACCGCAAGATTCTTGACGAAGCTGCTGACACTCTCACTGCTATCACCGGTCAGAAGGCTATTGTCACTAACGCTAAGAAGGCTGTCGCTAACTTCCACCTCCGTGAAGGTATCGGCATCGGTGCTAAGGTCACACTTCATGGCGACAACATGTGGGACTTCCTCTATCGTTTCATCAACATCGACCTTCCGCGTGTCCGCGACTTCCGTGGTCTCGCACGCCGTGGCTTTGATGGCATGGGTAACTTCACTCTCGGCATCAAGGAACAGACGATCTTTGTTGAAATCGACATTGACAAGATTTCCCGTACCTTCGGTATGGACATTTCTTTCGTCACTTCCGCTAAGACGGACGACGAAGGCCGTGCCCTTCTCGAAGAACTTGGACTCCCCTTCAGGAAGTAAGGTAATACCATGGCAAGCAGAAGAATGATTGAAAAATGCAAGCGTACTCCGAAGTATACCGTTCGTGGGTACAACCGTTGCAAGCGTTGCGGTAGGCCGCACGCCTTTATGCGCCGCTTTGGCCTTTGCCGTATTTGCTTCCGCGAAATGGCACTCGCCGGCGAAATCCCCGGTATCACAAAGTCGTCTTGGTAAGGAGAGTATAAAATGGCAATGACAGATCCTATCGCCGATATGCTCACCCGTATCCGCAATGCCTCTACGGCAAAGCTCCCCGTGGTGGACATTCCTGCCAGCAATCTTAAGCGTGATATTGCACGTGTGTTGCAGGAAAAAGGTTTCATTAAGAAGTTCGTCGTCGTTGATGACGGTAAGCAGGGCATCCTCAAGGTCCTCCTCCGTTACACGAAGGGCGAATCCGCTATCCAGGGCCTCCAGCGCGTTTCTACGCCGGGTCTCCGTCACTACGTTGACGTGGCCAAGCTTCCGCGCGTTCGCAACGGCCTCGGCTATGCTATCATCTCCACATCTAAAGGTGTCATGACTGACCACGAAGCCCGCGAACTCAAGGTGGGTGGCGAAGTCATCGCAAAGGTATGGTAAAGATGTCCCGTATCGGTAAAGCTATTATCACTATCCCGGCTGGCGTTAAGGTTAACGTCAACGGTCAGAACATCAAGGTCGAAGGCCCGAAGGGCAAGCTCGAAACGACTGTTCACGAACTCATCTCCATCAAGCTCGATGGCGACAAGCTCTCCTTCACCCGCCCGAATGATGAAAAGTTCACCCGCGCTATGCACGGCACCACTCGCGCTCTCGTCAATAACATGGTCGAAGGCGTGACCAAGGGTTTCCAGAAGACTCTCGAAATCGTTGGCGTTGGCTACCGCGTAGAACAGAAGGGCAAGGACCTCAACTTGGTTCTCGGCTTCTCTCATCCGGTGATCTTCAAGGCTCCGGAAGGCGTTGAACTGAAGGCTGTTGATCCGCTGAAGATCACGATCTCCGGCATCGACAAGCAGAAGGTTGGCCAAGCTGCAGCAGAAATTCGCAAGTACAGGAAGCCTGAACCGTATAAGGGCAAGGGCATCAAGTACGCTGGCGAAATTGTGCGTCGCAAGCAAGGTAAGAAGACAGGTAAATAAGGGTAAACTATGACTGCAATTGCTAAAAAAAGAATCCAGTCCAGAATCGCACGCCACGAACGCGTACGCAAGTCTGTTGTCGGAACTGCAGAATGCCCTCGTTTGGCTGTTCGCCGTTCCTTGTCTCACATGATTGCCCAGATCTTTGATGACGAAAACAACAAGTCTGTCGCTCAGGTCACCACAGCTTCCAAGGAATTCCAGGGTAAGTTTGGTGAAATGACGAAGACCGAACAGGCTAAGCAGCTCGGTCTCCAGATTGCTGAACTCGCCAAGTCCAAGGGCATTGAATCCGTGGTCTTCGACCGCGGCGGTTACATCTATCACGGTCGCGTTCAGGCTCTCGCTGAGGGAGCTCGTGAAGGCGGACTCAAATTCTAGTGAGGTACACTTTGGAACGCGAAGCTCAAGTTTCTGAATTTGAAGACAAGGTTGTACACATCAACCGTTGCGCTAAGACCGTCAAGGGCGGCCGTCGCATGTCCTTCTCCGCTCTCGTTGTCGTTGGCAACAAGAACGGCAAGGTCGGTGTCGGTCTCGGCAAGGCTAAGGAAGTTTCCGAAGCTATCCGTAAGGGTACCGAAGCTGCCCAGAGAAACATCGTGGAAGTTCAGCTCCTCGATGGCACCATCCCGCACGACATCGAAGTGAAGAGCGGTTCTACCCGCATCCTCCTCATGCCGGCTGCTCCGGGTACTGGTGTTATCGCCGGTGCTGCTGCCCGTGCAGTTCTCGAACTCGCCGGTGTCCGCAACATCCTCACGAAGATTCACGGTTCTTCTAACCCGAGCACTGTCGTCAGCGCTTGCTTGGAAGGCCTGCTTTCTCAGAAGAACAAACAGGACTGCGCCAAGTTGCGTGGTTTTGAAGCCTAAGGAGTAATACCTAATGAAGAAAGTTCGTATTACTTTGATCAAGGGTATCGTCCGTCGCCTTCCGGTGCACCGCGCTAACGTGGCTGCACTCGGCCTCCGCAAGATCGGACAAACTGTTGAACACAATCTGACTCCGTCCATCCAGGGCATGATCAATGCCGTGAAGGACATGGTCAAGGTCGAGGAGATCTAAGATGGAACTCAATACTCTCAATCCTGGCAAGGCTGCCAAGGGCAAGAGCCGCAAGCGCATTGGTCGTGGTCCGGGCTCTGGCTGGGGCACGACTGCCGGTCGTGGTCAGAAGGGTGCTGGTGCTCGTAAGAGCGCTAAGGCCGGTCGCGTCGCTTTCGAAGGCGGCCAGATGCCGATTCACCGTCGTATCCCGAAGCGCGGCTTCAAGCACGCTGGTGTTGAATTCCAGATCGTGAACCTGAAGCGCCTCGCTGGTGTCAGCGTTACTGATTTCGATGCCAAGGTCCTTTTCGACCAGGGCTTCATCAAGAACGTCGAACTGCCGGTCAAGGTCCTCGCTTTTGGTTCTATCGACAAGGCTATCAACGTAAAGGTTAACGCTATCAGCGAAAAGGCAAAGGCTGCCATTGAAGCTGCTGGCGGCAAAGTTGAGATCATCTAATGGAAGCAGTTACGAAAGCCATCGGTGCGTTCGTCAATGCGTTCAAAATCGCAGACCTGCGTAAAAAGATTCTTTTTACGCTTGGTCTTTTGATTGTTTATCGTATTGGCGCTCACATCTCCATCCCCGGAGTAAATGCTGCGGTTCTCGCAGAATACTTCAAAAATTCGAATAACCTGTTTGGCCTGTACGATTCGTTTACCGGCGGTGCATTCGCTAAGGCGACTGTATTTGCCCTCGGTATCATGCCGTACATCAGCGCAAGCATCATCCTCCAGTTGATGGGCTCGGTCATTCCAGCCATCCAGATGCTCCAGAAGGAGGGTCAGGAAGGTCGCGCTAAGCTGAATCAGTATACCCGATACTTCACGGTGGTCCTTTCCGCCTTGCAGGGATGGGGCATTTCTATGTGGCTTTCGAACCTCAAGGTGACGACGGCCGCCGGTACGGGAATCTCGGTCCTTTCCGACAATTTCTCGTCTGGTCTCGGCAACGTAGGCTTTCGTCTCCTTGCTACGTTAACCTTCACCGTAGGTACCATCTTCTTGATGTACCTTGGCGAGCAGATTACCTCGCACGGTGTGGGTAACGGTATTTCTCTTATCATTTTCGCCGGTATCGTCGGTGGCCTTCCGCGGGCCATTATGGCTGAAGGGGAAATGTTTGTTGAAGGCATCCAGCCGCTTGCGATCGAGTTTTTCATCTTGGCGCTCGTGGTTGTCATTGTCGGCTTCATCGTTTTCGTTGAGCAGGCGACCCGTCGCATTCCACTCCAAAGTCCTCGCAGGACCGTCGGAAACAAGGTCTTGGGTGGTCAGGCTAGCTATTTGCCTTTCAAGGTGAACACCGCTAACGTGATTCCCGTGATCTTTGCATCTTGCATCATGTTCATTCCGGCCATGGTTGCATCTTGGTTCCCGAACGTATCTGCGATGCAGGCTTTTGCTTCTGCATTTATTCCGGGACACATCTCCTACAGCATAGTAGATGCCCTCCTCATTATATTCTTCACCTTCTTCTATACGGCAATCCAGTACAACCCGAACGACATTGCCGAAAACCTCAAGAGAAGTGGTGGGTTTATTCCGGGAGTCCGTCCGGGTAAGCAGACAGCAGAATACATTGACCACGTTCTTACCAGAATTTCATTGCCTGGGTCTCTTTACCTCGCTTTAATCAGCGTCGTTCCCCTGCATTTGAAAGACGCTCTCAATATGAGTTTCTATATTGGGGGTACCTCGGTACTTATCGTGGTAGGTGTTGCTCTGGATACTCTTCGTCAGCTCGAAGCCCAGTTGCATACCAAGAATTATGAAGGTTTCTTGAAACGTGGCCGCATTCGCGGCAGGATGGCATCCTAGTGGCTAAAGAAGAAGGTATACAAGTAGAAGGCGTTGTGTTGGAAGCTCTGCCCAACGCTTTCTTCCGTGTTCAACTCGGAAATGGTCACGAGATCCTCGCGCATGTTTCAGGAAAAATGCGCCGGCATTTCATTAGAATCTTGCCGGACGACAAAGTGTTGGTCGAGATTTCCCCGTACGATTTAAATCGCGGGCGAATTACTTACCGTTACAAGTAATAGGTATTACAAAAGAAGGTCAAACCTATGAAAATCAAAGCCTCCATTAAACCCAGATGTGAAAACTGCAAGATCATCCGTCGCAAGGGTGTATTGCGCATCATCTGTTCTAAGAACCCGCGTCACAAGCAGAAGCAGGGATAAGGAGATCGTATGGCACGTATCGCTGGTGTCGATTTACCGAAAAACAAGACTGTTGAATACGGTCTGACGGCAATCTATGGTGTCGGTCTGTTCACCGCTAACAAGGTCTGTGCTCAGTTGGGCATTGACAAGAACAAGAAGTGTGACGACCTGACTGAAGAAGAACAAGGTAAGATTCGTCATCTTTTGGAAGATGAATACTCTGTGGAAGGTCAGCTCCGCGCAGAAGTTACCTTGAACATCAAGCGTTTGCAGGACATTGGCTGCTATCGCGGCATCCGCCACCGCAAGGGCCTCCCGGTCCGCGGTCAGCGTTCCCGCACCAACGCCCGCACACGTAAGGGCCCCAAGAAGACTGTGGCTAACAAGAAGAAGTAAGGAGTATCATCGTGGCTGAAGAAGAAATCAAGGAAACTGCTGCTGCCGCTGCTGAAGCTCCGGCTGCTGCTGAAGAAGTCAAGGTTAAGAAGGGCAAGAAGCGCATTGACATCCAGGGTATCGCCTGCGTGTTCGCTTCCTTCAACAATACAATCGTTTCTATCACCGACGCTCGCGGCAACGTGGTCGCTTGGGGTTCTCCGGGTAACTCCGGTTTCAAGGGCTCCCGCAAGAGCACGCCGTTTGCAGCCCAGCTCGCCGCTGAAACCGCTGCCCACAAGGCATTCGATCTCGGCATGCGCAAGGTGGACGTTCGCGTTAAGGGTGCTGGTGGCGGCCGTGAATCTGCCGTCCGCGCTCTCAAGAATGCGGGCCTCGAAGTTCTCTCTATTCGAGACGTGACGGGCATTCCGCACAATGGTTGCCGTCCTAAAAAGAAGAGAAGAATTTAATCCAAAGAGGTATCGCCAATGATGTGGAAATCACTTCAGATGCCGCGCAGCTTCCAGAAAGTGGAAACCGGCGAAGATGGCCGCTACGCCAAGTTTGTCGTAGAAGCCTTGGAACGTGGCTGGGGTATCACCCTCGGTAACGCTCTCCGTCGCGTTCTCCTCTCCTCTCTGCAGGGTGCGGCTATTGTCTCCGTGAAAATCGAAGGCGTTGACAAGGAATTTTCGACGATTCCGGGTGTGAAGGAAGATGTCACTGACATTATCCTCAACCTCAAGAGCATCCGTGTAAAGCTCCTGTCCGATCACGACGAAACCCTTCACCTGGACATGTCCGGTGACGGCGAAGTCACGGCCAAGGACTTTATGGACAATCCCAATGTCACTATCCTGACTCCGGATGTTCACATTGCGACATTGAACGGCAACGCTTCTTTGTCGATGGACGTGAAGATCTCCTGCGGTCGTGGTTATGTTGTTGCCGACGAACTTAAGGACAAGGACGCTCCGATTGGCGTTATCGCCATGGACGCGAACTTCAACCCGGTTCAGAAAGTCGCAATGCACATCAGCGATACCCGCGTTGGTCAGAAGACGGACTACAACCGTCTGGAACTTGAAATTACAACAGACGGTTCCATTGACCCGGAAGACGCTCTTGCATACGCTGCAAAGCTTCTTGTGGATCACTTGGAAATCTTCATCAACTTCGAAGGTGAACTCGAATCTCCTGAAGAACTTGAGATGGATGAAGAACGTCAGCGTATCGCTAACCTCCTCCGTATGCGTGTGGACGATCTGGAACTTTCCGTTCGCTCCAGCAACTGCCTCCGTATGGCAAATATCCATACCATTGGCGAGCTTGTTCGCAACAAGGAAAACGATATGCTCAAATACAAGAACTTCGGTAGGAAGTCCTTGGTTGAACTTAACGAGGTGTTGACGTCGATGGGCCTTTCTTTTGGCATGGACGTCGATGATTACTTGAAGGATTAAAAATGAGACACGGTGTAAAAAACAAGAAACTGGGTGTTAACGCCCAACACAAGCGTGCCATCCTCCGCGCCCTCACGACTTCTATTCTCGAGAAGGGCATGGAAACGGATCAGAACAAGCGCTATGTGCGTACTACTCTCCACAAGGCTAAGCTTGTGCGCAGCTGTGTAGAACGCATGATTACCTACGCAAAGAAGGGTGACCTTTCTGCACGTCGTGAAGCAGCTCGCTTCGTGATGGACCCGAAGGTTCTCCAGGATTTGTTCAACACGATCGGTCCGCGTTATGCAAACCGCAACGGCGGTTACACTCGCGTGCTGAAGCTCGGTCCGAACCGCGCCGGTGACGCTGCTGAAATGGCTCTTATCGGTCTCGTCGAAGACGAAATCGTTGCTAAGACCAAGAAGGCTGCTGAACCTGCCAAGGCTGACGCTGCTGTTGACATGGTCGAAGGCGAAGGCAAGTCCGCTAACTAAGATCAAATCGGTCTTTAAAAAAGGCACGGCTTATATGCCGCGCCTTTTTTGCATTTTTATAACTAATAATGACTATTGACTAACGACCACTGACCAAACAAAAACACCCTTCTACGCTCTAACTTCACCGGCTCAGTTCTAATTTTCCAGTTTTATTTTTGTATTATTTGGTGACTTGACATCTTTTTCACCAACTGCAGAATAGCAATATGCGATCTTTTATTGTCTATCTTATTTTGGCGTGCGTGTGTGCCTTTGCCTCGGATTCAATGTTTGGCAATTCTTCGTCTAAGAGTTTTGTCCTTGGCGAAGGAACGTCTACGCGTGGCGCTGCGTCGCTTACGCCGATGTATGCCGAAATGCCGGTCGATTCTAATTACGTGCTTGGTCCTGGCGATTTTTTGGACTTGATGCTTGAAGACAAGTATCTCTCTATCCAGGTGTACCCGGACGGGTATATTGCCGTGGAGGAATGCGGTGCCGTGCATGTTGGCGGAAAGACTTTTGGCGAGGCGCAGAAGCTTATTCTTGACATGGTGTCAAAGCGCTACAAGCGCGAGTACTGCTTTGTTCAGCTTGCGGCTTTGAAGAAGTTCCGCGTAAATGCGATGGGTGCTATTGGACTTGTCGGGCAGCATATCGTGGATCCGCAGACGAGGCTTAGCTTGTTCATCCGTTCCAT
Organism: Fibrobacter sp. UBA4297; assembly: GCF_002394865.1. Taxonomy (NCBI): domain Bacteria; kingdom Pseudomonadati; phylum Fibrobacterota; class Fibrobacteria; order Fibrobacterales; family Fibrobacteraceae; genus Fibrobacter; species Fibrobacter sp. UBA4297. The sequence continues at coordinate 68,286 of NZ_DGUZ01000010.1, forward strand.
CGGGAACCCGCTCCCAAATGCGAATACGGAAGATGTGCAGGTGATTCGTGGCAAGGACACGATACATGTGAACTATACTGCGATGACGACTAATGGCGACTTCAGTAATGACGTGATGCTGGAACAGGGCGACAAGGTCTTTGTGCCGTTTATCCCGATGGGTGATAACGTGACCTTGATGTTCCCCGGGTTTAGGACTAGCGTCGCCTACCGTGCAGATAGGACACTTCAGGAATATTTTGACCTCGCTGGCGCTAACCGCATGCACAATTATGGCTACAAGTCGGTGTGTGTGCGAGAGCCGGGCAAGGATCCTCGCTGGATTACGCTTGCCGAGATGAGGACGACGACGGTAGAACCGAATACGGAAATTGAGTTTTTCGTGAAGGAGCTCTTTGTCTATATCGGAGGGGCCTTGAACTATATCGGGCGCTACAGTTACAACCCGACATGGCATGCGCTTGACTATATCGCCTCGGGCGGTATAAACACTAATACAGGCAACTGGGGACAGGTCAAGGTCTGGCGTGGCGACAAGCCTAAGGCTATCACGATTAACGTTGCGACAGACCCGATTTTGCCAGGCGACTATATCGAAATCCCGAAGAGCCATTACGAATCGTTCAAGGACTTTACCTTGTTCTTGGCGTCCCTCTTGAGCGTGATTTCGACAGTCTTCATCATTTACACCAGCAATAAGTAGTTTATGGAAAAGCAAGAGTCTATCGGTTTTGTTGAAATCTGCTTGCGGATTCTGAATAACGACTTGAAGCATTTCAAGTTTGTCGTGGCGATGGTCCTTATCCCGACGATTGTCGCCTTTGTGATGGTCATGTGGGTTGTGAAGCCGAAGTATGCGGCTGCGGCGATCGTGACGCCACCTGCGTCGACGCAACCCATGACAGGGGCCCTCGCCGGGCTCATGGGCGGCTCGGGCATGAGTTCGCTTCTCGGGATATCCATGGACAACGAGGATGTGAATGCCGTATGGACAATTTTCAATTCCTGGGAATTGCATGACCAGGCGATTGCGAAGTTTGACCTCGCGAAGCACTACAAGTTCAAGGGAAAGTTCCATGCCGACTTGCTGAAGGAGTTCCGCAAGAATTTTGGCCTCGAATTGAACAAGGAAGACATGCTTTCCATCTATTTCAAGGACACGGATGCAAAGCTTGCTGTCGATGTCGTAAATTTTATGCTCACGAAGGCGGATTCGGCGTTCAATGCGTTCAAGACGAAGCAGGCCCGCCAGTCCAGGGAGTATTTCCAGTCAAGGCTTGATTCTTGCGAACATGCGCTGGATTCCCTGCTCAAGGACTTTGTCGATTTCCAGGTGAAGAACAACGTGTATGAACCGAATGTGCAGATCGAGGCGACCATCAAGTACTTGAGCGAGTTGCAGGCCGTGCGTGAAGAAGTGGGCATGGAGATGAACTTCGAGAAGCTCGACCGCGGCGAGAACAGCAAGCGCTACCAGGAACTTGTAAAGCGCATGAAGGGGATGAATTCCGCTCTCGGCGGGACGCTCAAGGGCAAGCACCGCAATATCGGCATCATGGAGCTCCAGAAGGCTCCGGGACTTTATGCGGAATACATGAGGCGCGAAGCGGAAATCCGCATCCAGGAAACGATGTACAAGGTGTTGCGCCAGCAGAGCGAGCAGATGCGCCTCGAAGAAGCGAAAATGCTCACGAACCTCCATGTGCTTGAACCGCCTTGGGAAAATGACAAGAAGATTTCCCCGAAACGCGGTCTGATCCTTGCGTTTACTGTGTTCTTCTCGTTCTTCTTGGCGACGCTTCTCAGCAACTTTGTGGAGTACATGCGTTCGGAAAGCCGCACGAATGGCAAGACGGCCTCCGAGTGGGATTTCTTTGTCAAGAAAGTCTGCTTCTGGCATAAGTAGTTTTTGGAGCGTCTGGGCATGATGGAGATGCTGTTTGCTCATCCCGAGTCAAGCGTGATGTTTGCGCTTGCCATCGTCGCCTTGGTGCTTGTCTCCATTTTAAAGGAAGATTTTTTCCGCCCGTCGACTCTGTACTTCTTGGTGCAGATGGTGATGCTTGGTGTCTCGTATTTGCAGTTCTTGCCGATGATGTCGGACTTTAACTATTCGACGTGGCTTGTTTGGGGCGGCGGCATGTTCTGCTTTTTGGTCGGTTGCTATGTGACGGACTTTGCCTGGAAATCGGCAGGCGGGCTTCCGCTACAGAATCGGCTTTCGGTACATGGCGAGTACAACTGGGTCTGCCATTTCTTTTTCAGTTTCTCGGCGTTTGCGTATTTCTTTGTGGGCGTGCTCGGCGTGATTTCGGTGACCGGGAACCTTGTGCTCTTGACGGACAATCCGTCGCAATGGCTTACGGGTAAGGATAACGATGTGCTCAAGTACGCCGACTTCTTTACCTCGGGTGCGATGGTGGTCGGGCTTTTTGCTGTGGCGTCGTTCAAGTCGATGAACCCGGTGCGATGGGTGCGCTACGCGTCGCGTTTTATGGTGCTGTTTACGATTCTCCTTTCGTTTGCGACGTACCCGAGCCGCGGTATCAACATGCTTTGCCTTGGCATGTTCATGATTTTGTTCAACTACTTGCGCGGACGTTTTTCGTGGCGTTCGCTTGCGGTGGTGACGGTGTTTGTTGTCATCTTTTTTGTGGGGGTCGCAGCCCTCAAGGGACAGTACGGCAACTCGGATGTGACCGATAGCAAGATTGCAAAGGAAGTGGCGCTGCTACCGTACAAGTACGTGGCGAACAACTACTGGAATCTGGATTACGCGTTCAACCGCTATAGCGATATCCCGGAGCACGACTGGACGTATGGCATTGATGCGTTCTTTGGCGTGACGCACTTGTTACATATTGGAGACGGACTCCAGGCGAACTTTGGCTGGGATACGCCGTATAACGAGAGTGTGGTGAAGTACACGGGCCTCAACACGATTCCGTACCTGTGGGATGCGTACAAGGACTTTGGACTTCCGGGGATATTCCTTTTGCCGTTTTTCTTTGGCATGCTCTTTACGTATTGCTACCACAAGACGGCGGTGGCGAAAAGCCCGCTTACACTATTGCTCACGGCGACATTCATGATGTGGATTATTCTGTGGAATTTCACGACCGGTTACAAGCAAAGTATGTACTGGGTGTGGATGTCGTTTTTCTTCTTTGTCTGTACCGTCAGTAGCGGCAAGCGCTCAATTTTACCAGCGGACCCTGAAGTCGTGGGGAATGATGGGGCTGATGCGAAATGTGAAGTCGCGGCAGGCAGAACCTAGAGCGTAGAATTTATGGGTTATATCACCGATGTATTGATAAATATTTTGTTAGAACTGTTGTCTATATTGCTCAATTGGCGACATCTTCTGATATTATTGTTTATCGTTGCTTTGGGCTTCTGTATTTATAAGTTTCTGGTGCCGCTGTTTGGCTAGGTGTTTGGACGCTTGCTTTGCCTGTAAACTTAGTTGTGTAAAAGCCTTGGGCTATTAGCTAATGGCTAAAACTTCAATCTGCGTTTTTGCACAAAATACCCAAATAAAATTGCGGTAATCACGAAATCGCCGGTGAGGGCGAAAAGCGGAATCATGGCGTTTTCGAGGTAAATCCCTGCAAACCCGCAGGCGATGACGTTCGAGGCTCCGCCGATGCTTACCATGACGGCGTAGGCGCGTGTAGCGTGCTCCTTGAGGAGTGTCGAGATGAGCGTGGTGCGTGCGGCCTGGAAAATGAGCGAGAACGAAAGTATCTGTAAAATGCTAGCGCTTGTCTGTAACGTGGCGTCGGTCCAGGGGGCGGCAAAGAAGAGAATTTTGAGAATCCATGTGGGGAATAGCCACAGGGGCGATGAGCAAATCGCAATGAACAGTGTGAATATCGCGATGTCCTTGAGGTGGAGGTTCTTGTCGTGCGTGGAGTGGAGCGTGATGAGGTTCGACGAGATGAAGTGCACCATGATGCCTGAGCAGAGCACGAGAATCTTGTGCCCGAAGTTGTAGCAGCCGAGGAATTCGGCGCTGGCGAACTTGTCGGCGACATAAAGCCCGATGGGGAGGTAGGCGAATGCGGCAAAGCTCGAGATGGCATACGGAATGCCCGCCTTGACCATGAGCGCGATAAAGCGGAACGTGCGGCGCGTGATTTTTAGGAGGTGCGCGTGGAACGCCTGCGTGACGCCATAGAAAAATGCAGGGAGGGCGGCAAGCACCATTGCAAGGGCGATGAGCTCTATGCGTTCAATCTTGAAGTAGAGAAGTGCTGCTCCCATGACGGCGGAATACGAAATCGTGTGCAATAGCTTCGAGACGAAGAGGCGTTTCCAGAATTTCCCGCAGATGAAGTACCAGTCGAAAAATGCGTGCTGGAAGATGAGCCCGAACGTGAAAATGAGTTCGCCGTAGAAAATGGGGTGGTTGAAGCGGAACGTGAACGCGAAAGCGACCATGAGGAGTGCGGCAACCACGGCGGAGAAAAGCCTAAGCTGGAGGATGCTCCTGAAAAGCGTCCCTTTTGTGGCGCGGCTTCCGAAAAAGGCGAGGATGAGGGTCGTCATGCCGAAGTCTGCGATGGCGCAGAAGATGGAATAGTCGGTCTGGAGCAGCCCGAAATGCCCGTAAGAGGCGGTTCCAAGGTTACGCGCAATAAAATTCTGGACAAAAAATGAAATTCCTTGGATAAGGAGGTTTACAAATGCGATGAAAACACCGATTCTTATATTGCGGAACGCTTGAAACATGGAGGTAAAGATAAAAAAGAGTTTAGTTATTGGTTATTGGTCAATAGTCATTGGTTGTAGGTCGATTAGTACTAAAGACTAACAACTACTGACTAAGAACTATTGACTAATCACTAAAAACTGTTTACTATATTTCGAGTCATGGGTAAATTGCAAGGTCAAAGTTCTTTCTTCGTTCCGGGTCCGCCGGCAAAGCCGGGTGAGGCCCACAGGCCGCTGGTCGAGTTCTTGCTTCGCGAAGTTCGCGGGGAATCTGTGCTCGATCTTGGTGGTGGCGAAGGTGCCTATTCGCTTGAGGTGAAGAAGGCTGGCTTTGACACGACTGTTGCTGATATCAACGAGAAGTCGCTTGCAGTTGCCGAAAAGAACGGACTCAAGACTAAATTGCTTGAACCGGGTGAACCGCTTGGCGAGAATCTTGCCGATACGGTCATGATGATTGAAGTTTTGGAACATGTGCCAAATCCGGTGGACTTCTTGAAGTCTGCTATCGGGGCGGCAAAGAAGCGTGTGGTGTTTTCGCTCCCGTGTACGAACGATTTTAACACTTTGTTCGAAAGCGGGCTCACGTATGCGCATATTGCGGTATCCGACCACTTGTGGCACTTTTCGTACGACGAGATGAAGCAGATGCTTGATTCCCTCGGCGTGGAGTATCGCCTTGCTATGGGCGACTACTTGTTCCCGGGGGCTGGTATCAGGCTCTTGCGCGACTGTTTTAGGGGGCCTTTGGGCCTTTTGATGCTCCCGTTTCGCGTACTGAACAAGCTCGGTCTGATTCCAAAGCGTTACCCGTCCCGTTTTTACGGGGTCATCGAAAAAAGGTGATTCGTTTTTAGGCAATTTTTTGTATCTTTGGTCTTGAAATCGCGAGAGTGGCGGAATTGGCAGACGCGCCAGACTTAGGATCTGGTACTTCGGTGTGTGGGTTCGACTCCCACCCCTCGCAGTTCTTTTTTTATCACCTTTTTAACAACCGTATACCGGAGTATATATGTCCGCTGAAATCAAAGAAACAAGCGCAACCGTGCGCACCCTTGAAATTACAATCCCGCAGGGTGATCTCAAGGTTCCGTTCGAAAAGAAGCTTTCTCAGTACAAGAAGCAGGTCGCCTTGAAGGGCTTCCGCCAGGGTCAAGTGCCGAAGTCCATGATCTTGAAGCAGTTCGGACCGTCCATCCGTCACGAAGCTGTCGATGAAGTCGTGAACGCAATCGTTCAGGAAGAACTCAAGAAGGCGAACATCATCCCGGTTGGCAAGATGCTCGTGAAGGATTTCAACGACGACGAAAAGAGCGACATCACACTTAAGGTCGAAGTCGAAATTGATCCGGAAATCGATATCAAGGGTTACGCTGACACGGGCATCACCGTTCCGGCTACCGCCGTCCACGAAGAAGAAGTCCAGGCCGAATTCGACCGCCTCATGCAGATGTGGAGCAAGGACGAACACGTTGACCGTGAAGCCAAGAAGGGTGACGTTGTCGTTGGCGACTATATCGAAGTTGTTATCGACGGTGAAAAGCAGGAACTTCCGGAAAACAAGGAATTCCGTTCTCTCCTCGGTGAATCCGCAAGTCCTGGATTCGACGAAGGCCTCATGGGCTCTAAGGCCGGCGACAAGAAGGAAATCAACTTCAAGTATCCGGATGACCACAAGGACGAACGCTACCGCGGCAAGACTGCTCAGTTCAACGTCGAAATCAAGGACGTCCGCGAAATCGTTCCGCCGACTTTGGACGAAGAATTCTGCAAGCAGATTGGCGTCAAGGACGAAGCTGACTTGAGAAACAACCTCGCTGAAAGCCTCGCCGCCCAGAAGAAGGACGCTGCAAAGAACAAGGCTATCAACGAAGCTATCGACAAGCTCATCGAAGCTAACCCGTTCGAAGTGCCGAAGGCTCGTATCTACGACCTCATCAAGTGGACGCTCAACCGCAATGCCCAGAGCGAAAAGGACGTTGTGGAACCGACCGAAGAACAGATAAACGAACTCTCCGGTGAAGCAATCCGCGAAATTAAAAAGCACCGCATTCTCGAATTCGTCGCCACGAAGGAAAAGATCAAGCCGACGCAGGCTCTCGTTGACGAACGCCTCCAGCAGATGGCTAACGCTTATCACGTGGAATTCGAAAATCTGAAGAACCACTTCCGCCAGTCTGGCCGTATCAACCAGCTGCGCGACGAACTTCGCTTCCAGATGGCTGCTGACTTCATCGTCGGTATCCGCCCGGCAGCTGAAGAAACAAAGTAATAAGAGGAATAAATGATCATCCCTACCGTCATTGAAACAACCGGGCGCGGTGAACGCGCTTACGATATCTATTCCAGACTTCTCAAGGAACGTATCATCTTTTTGGGCACGCCGATTAACGACGAAGTGGCAAACAACGTCATGGCCCAGTTGATTTTCCTTGAATACGAGAATCCGGAAAAGGATATCACGCTGTATATAAACAGCCCGGGCGGTTACGTGTCGGCAGGGCTTGCCATTTATGATACCATGCAGCACGTACGCCCGAATATCGCTACGATCTGCATTGGTAGTTGTGCTTCGATGGCTGCCGTGCTCCTTGCTGCAGGTACGAAGGGCAAGCGCTATGCGCTCCCGCATTCCCGCATCATGTTGCACCAGCCGTCGGGTGCCGCTACTGGACAATCTACAGATATTCAGATTACCGCCAAGGAAATTATCCGCACTAAGGATACCCTTACCGAAATTGTTGCTAAGCATACCGGAAAGCCGGTCGACGAAGTCCGCGAAAAGACTGACCGCGACTTTTACATGAGCCCGGAAGAAGCTAAGGCCTTTGGCGTCATCGATGAAATTTTTGTGCCGCGTAAAGAGGGAATTTAATGTACCGTAGTGGCAAGAACCACCCGGCTGTAAGCTGCAGTTTTTGCGGAAAGCCGGCAGAACAAGTCGAAAAGATGATCACCGGTGCCGGTGCGTATATTTGCAGTGATTGCATACGCATGTGCAGCCGCATTCTTGAAGAAGACTTGGCACGTACGAAACAGGAACAGGAAGCGAAGGAAATTTCTTCAAAGCCGCTCCCGCTCCCGACCGAAATCAAGGCGCACTTGGACGATTTTGTCATTGGACAGGACCGTGCAAAGATGGCGCTCTCTGTGGCGGTTTACAACCATTACAAACGCTTGCGTTACAAGCAGACGCACAAGTCCAAGGACGATGTCGATGTCGAAAAGTCGAACTTGCTCCTGGTCGGTCCGACTGGTTCGGGCAAGACGCTCTTGGCGCAGACGATGGCCCGTTTTTTGGACGTGCCGTTCACGATTGCCGATGCGACGGTCTTGACTGAAGCTGGTTACGTGGGCGAAGACGTCGATAGCATTATCGTGCGCCTGTTGCAGGCTGCCGATTACGATGTGGCTAAGGCTGAACGCGGCATTATCTTTATCGACGAAATCGATAAGATTGCAAGGAAGACCGCTAACCCCTCCATCACGCGAGACGTGAGCGGTGAAGGCGTGCAGCAGGGCCTCTTGAAGCTCTTGGAAGGTACGGTTGCATCGGTCCCGCCGAAGGGTGGCCGTAAGCATCCGGAACAGCCGCTTGTGCAGGTGAACACAAGAAACATCCTGTTCATTTGCGGTGGCGCCTTTGAAACCTTGGACAAGATTATCTCCCAGCGCGTGAACCAGGGTGGTATGGGCTTTGGTGCCGATATCCACACGGCAAGCGAAAACAGCTTGAGCGAACTCTTCAAGCAGCTCGAGCCGGAAGACTTGATCAAGTTCGGCCTCATCCCGGAAATTGTCGGACGTTTGCCGATTGCTGTTGCTCTCGAAGAACTCGACGAGACGGCTCTCCTCAACATCTTGACGAAGCCAAAGAACGCTCTCGTGAAGCAGTATAAGAGCTTGTTTGCAATGGACAACATCAAGCTCGAATTCGAGGACGATGCTCTCAAGGAAATCGTCCGCGAAACGATGACCCGCAAGACGGGTGCACGTGGGCTCCGCTCCGTGATGGAACGCGTGCTGCAGCAGGCTATGTTCAAGATGCCAGGCTCTGGCGAAAAGAAGTTCACCGTGACTGTCGAAATGGTGAAGGAAGGCCTCACGCACAACAAGAAAAAGTCCTAGTTGTTGCTGTGGACTGCGAATTTTAGCAGTTGCCGAAAAACGGTGACTGCTTTTTTGTTCCCTCACCTTTCAAAATACTATCTTTATAGTGTATGGCTTTTGACTTTAATAAAACGTATCCGTTGCTCCCTCTGAGGGATGCTGTTGTATTTCCGCTGACGACTAGACGCATTTTGGTGGGCCGCGAGATGTCACTCCGTGCCCTGGAATTCGCTGAGAATCATAACAACGAAATTATCCTGGTTGCACAGAAGAATGTGGAACAGGAAACGCTCGACAACCCGATGCTCGACCTTTACTCGGTGGGCGTGGTTGCCCGCGTGGCGAATGTGACGCCGTTCCCGAATGGCTGCGTGAAGGTTGTGCTGGAAGGCGACAGCGTGGTAGATCTCCGTTCGATTGCTTTGCGCGATGGCTTTTTGCAGGTGACGGTCTCGCCGAGAGAACATTTTATCAAGGCCGAAGACAAGAGCGAAAAGTTTGAAGACGTGCTGAACATGTTCCGCGAATATGCGATGCATAGGAACATTGCTGATGGCATGGTCGAAGCGCTCTTTACGATGGATAGCCACATCAACGCGTTTTACGGGATGATCCCGTTCCTCTCGATTTCGCTTTCCGAGAAGCAGGCGCTTTTGGAACTCGAAACGATTGATGCGCTTGCAGACCGCCTGATTAGCCTGATGCAGGTCGCTCAGGAAAACGAGAACGTGATGATTCGCGTGCAGCAGAACGTGCGTCAGAAGATGGCCCAGCAGCAGAAGGAATGGTTTATCTCGGAGCAGATTCGCCAGTTGCAAGATGAGTTGGACGGCGAAAATGGCGGTGCTTCGGAACCGGACCAGTTGCTCAAGAAAATCAAGGCCAAGAAGTTTAGCAAGGCGATTGAAGAAAAGCTCGAAGAAGAAATCGGTCGCATGCGCATGATGCAGCCGACCTCCCCGGAATACGCGGTGAGCCGCAATTACGTGGACTGGTTCCTCTCGCTCCCGTATGGTGTTTACACCGATACCGTTTTGAACATGAAGAAGGTGAAGGCGGAACTCGATTCCAAGCACTTTGGCTTGGATAAAGTCAAGGAACGCATTATGGAATACGTGGCCGTGCTGAAGCTTACCGGTACGGAACGCCGCGCTCCGATCCTTTGCCTTGTGGGTCCTCCGGGTGTTGGCAAGACGACGCTTGTGGAATCGATTGCAACCGCGATGCAGCGTAATTTTGTCCGCATTACGCTTGGTGGCGTGCGTGACGAAGCTGAAATTCGTGGTCACCGCCGCACTTACATTGGGGCGATGCCGGGCCGCTTTATCCATGCGTTACGCCGTGCAAAGTGCATGAACCCGGTGATTTTGCTCGATGAAATCGACAAGATGGCAAGCGACTTTAGAGGCGACCCTGCAAGTGCCATGCTTGAAGTTTTGGACCCGGAACAGAACCATGACTTTACCGACCACTTCATGGAAGTGGGTCTCGACCTCTCCCGCGTGCTCTTTATTGCGACGGCAAATAGCGAAGGCGAAATTCCGGAAGCTCTGCGTGACCGTATGGAAGTGGTGCGCTTGCCGGGCTACTATCCGCATGAAAAGCTGCAGATTGCGGGCAAGTATTTGCTCCCGCGCATCTGTGAACGCACGGGCGTGAAGCTTGGCGAACAGGTGAGCTTTAGCGACGAGATGATTAACGCTGTGATGCGCGGCTGGACACGTGAAGCGGGCGTCCGTGAACTTGAACGCGTACTTGAAAGTGCGGTGCGCCATCGTGCAAAAGACATTGTGATGGGCAAAAAAATCAAGCCGGAAGTGACGGCGAAGGTGCTTCAGGATTACCTCGGCGCCCCGAGATTCTTGGACAACCAGCTGCCGGAACCGGGCCGCCCGGGCGTTGTGACAGGCCTTGCCTGGACAAGTGTCGGTGGCGAAATTTTGCCTATTGAATGCATGCTCTTGAGCGGTAAGGGCCAGCTGATTTTGACGGGTAAGCTTGGCGACGTGATGAAGGAATCGGCACAGATTGCCGTTTCGCTTGTTCGTGAACGCTTGCAACGCTTTGGCATTGACCCTGCGATTGTGAAAAAGACCGACATCCACATTCACGTGCCGGAAGGTGCCGTGCCGAAGGATGGCCCCTCTGCAGGAATCGCGCTTACGCTCTGCCTCTTGAGTGCGTTTACGAAGCAGCCGATTTCACCGGACATTGCGTTTACGGGTGAAGTGAGCCTTACGGGCGCCTGCCTCCCGATTGGTGGCTTGAACGAGAAGGCGCTTGCTGCACTTGCCGCTGGCGTGAAGACGCTCCACTTGCCGGAAGGCAACAAGAAGGATGTGGCTGAACTCCCGGAACCGGCAAAGAAGGGCCTCAAGATTTTCACGCACAAGCACATTGATGAAATTGTGAAGATTTTGTTCAAAATGCCGAAGGCGGGTCAGGCGAAAGACGGGAATACCGCGAAGGTTGGTGTGCCTGCCGAACCATCCGAAACGAAAAATGCTGACGCGAAGGTTGCCAAGACTGCCGCGAAACCTGTTGCGAAAAAGCCCGCGAAGAAAGCGTGATTGATTGTGAAAAAAAAAAGTGCCCGCCACAGTGATGTGCGCGGGCCTTTTTGCTATTTCCCTTTTTCTTTGGCGTAGGCAGAGGCCTTGTCAACAAAGGTTTGCAGATCCATTTTGTCGAAATGTTCACGTTGCCATTTGGTATAGTCAAATCGTTCTCTTTGGACCGCTGCTATAAAATACTCAGTGTCAACAACTCCGAGTTCACGGATGAGGCATTCCATTCCTCTGGAAAGCAATTCGATTGTTGCTGGTGGAGTGATTTCAGTTATCATTTTCAGCACCTCCGCTTATTAGATTAAGGAACTCTATGGGGTTGATCAATTTTATCGAATTACTTTTATATTTAAGCATCCGCTTGTCCGTACTTAAAAGATAATCACAATTCATTAATTCTGCACAGGCAATGTGACAAGCGTCTTTCATTTTTACCCCTGTTGCCATGATTTTCTTGGCATTTATGGCGATTACATCTGATTTGTCGCTTCCTACATAATCGAAAACATTATCATTCAAAAATTTTGTTATAGCAGATTTTCTGTCTGTGTACGGATTACAAGAATTTTCGTAATCAAGAATAAATGATGAAGCCAATTGCAATTTTTGTGCTTTTACAAGAGATTGTATTTGCATTTTAGCTTGTGCTTCAATGGAAATGGTCAAATGGCTTTGGTCGTCATAAGGCCGGTTGTAGCAGCAGTTGTCTAGATATATTTTCATATCCTTTAGATTATATAGTTGATTAAATTGAATCGGAGTGCCGATTCATCTAGCAAACGATATAGCTAAGGATTTAGGAAAAGATATAAGAAAGGATATAGCAAAATCCAGTATGTTGATACTGGTACTTTGTAATTTATAAAAATCTTTTTGAGAAGAGTAGTATATTAACTGGCGAATAAATTTTTTAATATTAGGCCGAAAAGGATTTATTATCTTTTAACTGAAAAACATAATCACTAATCACTGTCTACTTCCAACTTCTAACGGTCTACTAAAACTATGGAATTCACACTTGATGAAATGCGCGAGCACCTTGCAGCTCTCGAAGCAAGGATTGGCGAGGCTTGCAAGATTGCGGGCCGCAGCCGAGATTCGGTTAAGCTTGTGTGGGTGAGCAAGTTCCACCCGGCAGAAGCTGTGGAAAATGCGATTGCTTTGGGTGCAACGGACTTTGGCGAGAACCGCGTGCAAGAGGCGGAACTCAAGTTCTCTGAGCCGCGTACGGCTCTCAACGGCGAACGAGTGCGTTGCCATGTGATTGGTCCTGTGCAAAGTAACAAGCTCAAGAAGGCGGCGCTTGTGGCCGACTGCATCCATTCTATCGCGAGCATCGAAGCTGTGGAAAAGCTGGAGAAGGTCTGTGCCGCAGCTGCAAATGGCCAAGGCAAGGTTCTTGACATTTTGTTCCAGGTGAACGCTGGCGAAGAAGAAACGAAGAGCGGCTTGGACGTGCATGAGGCTGAAACTTTCTTGAACGATCTTGCGGCAAAAGCGGGCGCTGCCACTGATGACGGCAAGAGCGAAAACTTTCCGCATTTGCGTTTCCGCGGCCTCATGACGATTGGCAAGAATACGGGTGTTCCGGAAGATTCTCGCAAGTGCTTTGCGTTCTTGCGTGGGCTGCAACAGAAGTTCCTTGCGAAAGGTGGCGCTTTTGCGAAGTTCGATCAGCTTTCGATGGGCATGACGCTTGATTTGGAAGTCGCGATTGAAGAAGGTTCCACGATGATTCGCGTGGGCACGGCTTTGTTCGGCGAACGCGATTACAGCAAACCGGTAAACGACCCCGCATAGAACACTACACCTCAATTTCCATGCCGGTGTGCATTTGTGCGACTTTGTCGCCGAGCACATCGTGCAAAATCTCGTAGGCGTGTTGCCCGGTGCAATGCCCTGTGTAGATTTTTTGAACGTTCAAATCGCGGAGGCGTTCGGCGAATGCTTTCACGCGGTCGTCGGATGTGCGGAAAAGGTGGAATCCGCCGAGGATGGCATAAATTTGCTTGCCGGGGAAAGTCGCTTCGATTTCCTTGATGATGTTGTCGGCGCCGCCGTGGCTGCAACTGTTCATGATGAACAAACCTTTGGGTGTGTCGAAGACTAGACTTTGTTCGTGGTTGAAACTGTCGGGGCGGTACTTGCCGTTTTCCTTGACGCTCATGTGGGCGCGCTTGCCAATTTCATCGAGGTTTGGCGTCTTGTGACCGACGAGCGTTACTCCTGGTAAAATTTCGCAGTCGCCGTTGACGAATACGATGCGGTTGGCATTCTTTTTGAGCGTTCCTTTGCGGATGCCGATGTATTCTTGGTACGTGAAAAACTTTAAGAATTTGTGCGTATGATAGCAGTTTTCGCGGGCGGCATCTCGCAAGTAGAATTTTGCGTGGTCGTTCTTGTCGAAGAATTCCTGCATGCCGTCGGCGTGATCGTAGTGCGCGTGGCTCAAGACACCCGCATCGATTTTGGAAATGTCAATCCCCATGAGTGCAGCATTCTTGGCGAACTGCGCTGAAGCTCCCGTGTCGAGCAGAATGCGCTTGCCGTTGAATTCAGTGTAGACGCAAAGTCCCCATTCGCCCTTTAATTGTTTTTGTGAAGTTTCGGCCGTGCAAGAATCGCAAGTGCAGCCGCTGCTGGCAAAACCGCTGATGTTGTCTATGAGAATCTTAATTTTCATTTTCTCTTATGGTTCCTATCGCCTTCGGCTCCAGGATGACAGTGCCTTTTGCGGGCATCACCTTACACAGTTCCTATTGCTATTGCGGTTCATTTGATGTGTCTTTAAATGCTTTGTAGAAATTCAAAAACTGTTCGGGGCTGAGTTCTTCGGCACGGATGGTCGTGGGCCAGTCCAAAAGTTCAATCGTGCTTTGGATTTTCTTCTTGTCGTAATTTCTGCCGAAAGAATTGGCGAGCGTCTTGCGCTTTTGCGTGAAGGCAGTGCGGACAAAGTCAAAAAATCCATCGGGCGCCTGGAGGGCGTCTTCGCGCGGTGTCAAAAGCATCGTGGCGCTATCGACATTCGGCTTTGGCGTAAAATGCTCCGGTCCGATTTTGCGCAAAATCTGCGTGTTGGCAAAAGCGGAAACGAGTACGGATAAGCTTCCGTAATTGCTGGAACAGGGCTCAGCGCAAATGCGTTCGGCGACTTCGAGCTGTACCATTCCCATAAAGCCCTTGGTCAAATGCAAGCGCGGCATGAGCCCTGCAATAATCGCTGTGCTTACGTTGTACGGCAAATTGCCGGTAACCCACGGCTTTGCGTGTGCATCCAAAAACGCCTGCAAGTCAAACTTCAGAAAGTCGATGTTGACAATGTTGAAATTTTTGTAGCCCTTGAATTTTTCGTTCAGGACTTTGACGCATTGCTCGTCAATTTCGACGGCGGTAAGTTCAAGCCCGCGATTGAGCAAGTGTTCCGTGAGTGCGCCGTGACCAGGTCCAATCTCAAGGACGAATTCGCCTGCTTCGGCGGGCAAATCGCCTGCGATAGCGGTGGCGGTTTCAACATCCAAAAAGTTCTGTCCAAATTTACGGCGGCGTGCTCTATCCATGACGGGGAATATAGAAAATGGAGTTGAATTATGTGTGTGGTTCGCTACATCAAAAGTTTCTAAATTGGAATCAATGTTGTCGAGAATAATCACATTTTGTTTTTTGGTGTGCAGCCTAGCTTTTGCCGATGGTCTTTCTTTTGCACTTTCTCCATCGCAAAATGCACTTGCCGAACAGATTACGCAAAAGACGATGGAACTCGACTATGTCGAAGCGTTCAATTTGGCGCGTAAGCTCCGCCTTGAAAACGATGGTGTGGGCTGCCTTTTTCAAGGCATCATTGGTGTAAGCCTGTACGATGATAAAGGCGATACAGCCTCGATAAAAGCGGCTGCCAAGAATCTGGAATCTTGTAAGACCGAAGGGCTTTGGGACGCTCTCCGCAATTATGAAATCGGGTATATCCTTCTGGAAACTGGTCATGCCATCAAGGGCGCGTTGCAAACGCGTTCGGCTGCGAAGTTGTTTAAAGAATCCCCGGATCTGGAGGCGAAAGCATTTTATGCTGTTTATGCTTACTTTATAGACAACAGCTTAGTTTGGCTTCCGTTTAAATCGGATAACCGCGAAATATATCTTCAAATGCTCGATGAGGCGTCTCTCAAGTCGAAACGTTTTTGGCCGCTGTTCTTGACACCGCTCATTTGGATATACTTCGATCGCAAGGATTTTCAAAAGGGGTTGGAACTTGCTGAACTCGGGCTTAAAAAGGCCCCGAATCATCCGATTATGTTCCAAATCAAGGCGGACATGCTCTATAGACTCAAACGCTATGACGAAGCCGCCGTTGCCTACGAGAAAAGTGCCGCCGATTATCTCGCTCGCACCGGAAAATCCATACGCTACTGGTGCTCGGTATTGAACCTTATCCGCATTTACCATGATGCTGGCAATGAAACCAAGGCTGGTGAACAACGTAATAAACTCAAGGACGCTGAATATAAAAAGCTTGAAAAGTGGATGCCCAGCTGGATTATGGACGATCTCAAGGACCGCAAGTTGATTTAATCCCCCATATTGAATCCAAATAGTTTTTAGCATCATCTAGCTTTTTCTATCTTGTCCTTTGTAAAATCATTTGGCGGTTTGGCGGTGCCTTAGGATTTTGCGTTTTAAAATCAACAGTCCTAACCACTAGCCACTAACCACTAATCACTAAACAGAGGTTTAATATGTCCGTTGCGATGCAAGATGTGATGAAACAGTCCGGGGTGGCGTTTGGTACGAGCGGTGCTCGCGGTCTCGTGAGCGCTATGACCGACCGTGTGTGCTATGTGTATGCACGTTCCTTTATCAAGTACTGCGAAGCGTCTTACAAGTGCGAACATACGATTGCAATTGCGGGCGACTTGCGTCCGAGTACGGAACGCATTTTGAAGTCTCTCGTGCAGGCTGGCGCCGATGCGAACTGGAAGGTGATTTACTGCGGCCGCATCCCGAGCCCGGCTATTGCGATGTACGGCATTGACAAGCATTTGCCGACCATCATGGTGACGGGCAGCCACATTCCGGCTGACCGCAACGGTATCAAGTTCAACCACCCGAATGGCGAAATCACGAAGGCCGACGAACAGGGAATTGTTTCGCAGTCGGTCGATTTCGACGAAGCGCTTTTTGACGACAAGGGCATGCTGAAGGCTGCGCCGGAACTCCCGGCGGTCGAGGCGGAAGCCGAAGCAAATTACTGCAAGCGTTACCCGGACTTTTTCGGTAGCGATGCATTGCATGGACTCACGATTGGCGTTTACCAGCATTCCGCTGTGGGCCGCGACATCGTGGTGAAGGTTCTTGAAAGCCTCGGTGCAACGGTCAAGCCGTTTGGACGTAGCGATGTGTTTGTGCCGGTCGATACCGAAGCTATCCGCAAAGAAGACGAAGAGCTTGCCCGTGAGTTTACGCACAAGGATTACGTGGATGCCGTGTTCAGTACCGATGGCGATTCTGACCGGCCGCTTTTGGCTGATGACGTGGGCATGTGGCTCCGTGGCGACGTGCTTGGCATTTTGGCCGCACAGTCTCTGGGAATCAAGCGCATTGCAACTCCGGTGAGCTGCAACACTTCACTTGAAAAGTCCGGCAGTTTTGAAAAGATTTGCCGCACGCGTATCGGTAGCCCTTACGTGATTGCAGGCATGGAAAGCCTGGTCGATGCAAACGACAAGAGCCTCACGGTTGCAGGTTACGAAGCCAATGGCGGTTTCTTGCTCGAGACAGATTTGACGCTCGATGGCCGCACACTCAAGGCCCTCCCGACACGTGACGCCCTCCTCCCGATGATTGCCGTGATGGTAATGGTCCGCAAGGAACGCATGTGCGTTGTGGATTTGCTCCGCAAGTTGCCGAAGCGCTTTACCGTGAGCGACCGCCTCAAGGAATTCCCGACCGAAAAGTCCAAGGCGAAGCTTGCTGAAATTCGCGAAAAGAATCTCGGCGAAAAGCTGTTCGGCGCTCTCGCTGCAAAGCCTTCCAAGTTTGCAAAGGACGGTTCTGCGCCGAAAGCGTTCCAGGGCAAGATGGTTTCTTTAAATGAGGTCGATGGTTACCGCATGGAATTCGATTCTGGCGACATCATCCACTTGCGTCCGAGCGGAAACGCTCCGGAATTCCGCTGCTACGTGGAAACCGAAGGCAAGGAACGCAGTGCAGAACTCCTCGCGGACTGCCTCAAGATTATGGAAGGTTGGCGAAATTAGAACTTAGTTGGCAGAGCTTAGAACTTAGGGATATTGCAATATTCTAAGTTCTAAGAGCGCAGCGGTCTAAGTTCTAAGTTCTATTTTTTAGTATCTTATACTTCGTATGTTCAAAAAGTTTCTTTCGTTTGCACTGACTGTTGGTTCCCTCGCATTTGCAGGGGAGTATTGGCATTTGGACCCGGGCGGTGTGACGATGAAGTTTTTAGCGATGCAGGTTTCGCCGCGTGCGGCTGCACTCTCGGGTGCAGGCGTTGCTGATCCCGGTCGCGTGTCCGAAATTTCGCGCAATCCACTTGCGATGAGCGTTGCAAACGATGCGGAATTTGGACTTAGCCAGGTGATTTTTGGCAATGGCGGTGCCGATAACTTTGTTTCGGCATATTACGGTCTCCCGATTGGCGACAAGTACACGCTAGGGCTTGCTGTTGACTTTTTGGGTTACGATAACATTGAAGGCCGTGACGAGAATGGTCTCAAGACTTCGGAATACGGCTCTTACGCTTGGTCGCTTTTAGCCGGTTTCGGCAGCCGTTCCAAGATTTTCAACTGGGCCGCTTCGGCACGTTTTGCCACGCAGACGATTGATGACGAAACTGGATTTTTGTTCTCTGTCGATGCGGGTGGCTCTTTCCGCGTGAATGAGTATTTGTCATTCGGTGCAAACTTTACGAATCTCGGTTTTGCAAGCAAGTATGAATCCGAGAAAGAAGCAGCACCGCTTGCGCTCCAGGCGGGCGTGACGGGATTCATCCCGATTCTTGACCGTTGGATGGTGCATTTGTCTGTAGATGCGTACCGCCGTGCCGATACAAAGGCTCAGGTCTTGGTTGGCGGCGAAGTGGTCTACTTCGATATGCTCTCGTTCCGCATGGGCTATGCAATCCGCCCGGATACCGAAGATGCAGTTAGTGGCGGCCTCGGTGTGACGTTTGGCATGATCGTGTTTGACTACGCTTATAGCCCGCGCCCGGCGTTTGAAGGCGGCAACCATTACATCGCCGTCGGCGTGAAGTTCTAATTCGTTCCCGTTCTGATTTGGCTTGCTCAAGCTTCAATCGGGCGGTTCAATTTTTCGCACGAGTTCCATTCGCGGAGCTCGTGCTTTTTTATTTGGTAGCACAGGCATCCGCGGCTGATTTTGAGCGCTTTGGCGGCTCTGCTTTTATTCCCATTGTGTTCGTATAGCGCTTTTTGAATAAATTGCCAATTCGGTGCCGAGGCTCGTGTGTTGCAGTACGTGTAGTGTTCATCGATATCGTTTATCGTCTGGTGCGAAAATTCTTCGGAGAGGATTTCTTCAAGCGATATTTCGTGTTGCCTTAATAGTGCGTAGCGCTGGAGGACGTTTTTCAGCTGGCGGATATTGCCCGGCCAGTCGTATCTGGAAAGTGCCCTGATTTCCCATTTGCGGAGCAGGAGTTGAACGGCAAAAGTCCTTGCTGTGATATCGTTCCAAATGGCTGTGGCGATGTCGGCGAAGTCGTCCCGGTTGCGGAGCGGCGGGATCACGATGGGGAAGGCGTTCAGCCTGAAGAACAGGTCCTTGCGGAAGTTCCCGCTGTGGATTTCGTTTTGCAAGTTGCGGTTTGTGGCGCATATAAGCCTGAAGTCGACCGGTTCGTTTTGCGTGGCGCCGAGCGGGAGCACGGAATGTTCCTGCAAGATGCGTAAAAGCTTGCTCTGCATGTCGAATGGCATTTCGCCGATTTCGTCGAGGAATAGCGTGCCGCCGTTTGCCGCCTGCACAATGCCTTGGTGATCGCTTGCGGCTCCGGTGTAAGAGCCTTTTTTGGCGCCTTCTAGGAGGCTCTCGGCGAGGTTACGTGCAATGGCTCCGCAGTTGAGTGCTACGAATGGCCCCTCGCTTCGTGGGCTGTGTTCATGGATAAACCTAGCGGCGATTTCCTTGCCGACTCCCGATTCTCCCTGCAACAGTACGGGAATGTTCGATTTGGCGGCGATAAGCATCAATTGTTCGTGTTTTTTCATAGACCTTCAAAGTTTTACTTGAGGTGGTTCTACTATATAAACACGCTTTTTTCGCCCGTTTGTCCTGTAAATTTTTATTAATCAATTTTCCGTTCACCATTGACACCTTGCACACTTTTTCTATCTTTGTCCGCGCGGCGGTAAAGTGCCGCTGCTTAACATTGCACAAAACCAAGTGGCTGGCCAGATGGGTAGGCTTGGGCACGACAACCGCGAGGAAAGTGGTTGCGCTCGAAGCCGAGAGGTTTGGTGGCCCAAAGGAACAAAATGTCTAGAATCGTATGTAAGTTCGGTGGCTCCTCTGTCGCCGACGCAGGTCAGTTCAAAAAAATCAAGGCCATTGTCGAAAGCGACAAGAACCGCAAAGTCATCGTCGTTTCTGCTCCGGGCAAGCGTAATCCGAAAGAAACCAAACTGACCGACCTCCTCTACAGCACCTATGATCTCGCCTCCAAGGGCCTCGATTTCTCCACGCCGTGGAACCTCATCCGCCAGCGCTATGATGAAATCTGCAAGGACCTCGGTCTTGAAGACAAGCTTACCGAAGACCTCGACAGTCTCGAAGACAAGCTCAAGAACCATCCGGAATCCGTGAGCACGGACTTCCTCGTGAGCCGTGGCGAATTCCTCTGCGCACGCCTTATGGCAAAGTATCTCGGTGCAAACTTCGTCGATAGCTACCCGCTCATCACTTTCGATGACAAGTACCGCATCGCTCCGAAGACTTACGAAGAAATTGCAAAGGCTCTCGGCGACGAAAATCAGTTGTACGTCTTGCCGGGCTTCTATGGCTCTAACCTCCGTGGCGAAGTGAAGACCTTCAGCCGTGGCGGTTCCGATATCACTGGCGCCATCCTCGCGAACGGCATTGACGCAGCCAAGTACGAAAACTGGACCGACGTTTCGGGCATGCTCATGGCTGACCCGCGCATCGTTGAAAATCCGCTGCCTATCGAATACGTGAGCTACCGCGAAATCCGCGAACTTGCATACTCCGGCGCAAGTGTGCTCCACGACGAATCCATCGCTCCCTGCCGCGCGAAGAAGATTCCTATCAACATCCGCAACACGAACCGCCCGGAAGACGCAGGCACCATCATTGGCCCGACTCCGGAAAGCGCAAAGCTCCCGATTACGGGTGTTGCAGGCCGCAAGGGCTTCTCGATGATCTACATCGAAAAGTCCATGATGAACAAGGAAGTTGGCTTTGGCCGCCGCGTGCTCGCTGTGCTCGAAAGCGAAGGACTCTCCTACGAACTTTGCCCGAGTGCAATTGACTCCATGAGCATTGTCGTGGATTCCAAGGCTCTCGACGCCGTGCAGGACGTTGTCCTCGAAGACATCACGCAGCAGATGCGTCCGGACCGTATCAAGATTTTCCCGGGCATCGCTCTTATCGCTACCGTGGGTCACGGCATGACGAACAAGATTGGTGTTGCCGCGAAGCTCTTTACGGCTCTTGCCGAAAGCAAGGTGAACGTCCGCATTATCGACCAGGGTTCTTCCCAGATCAACATCATCACCGGTGTTGACGAAGCCGATACTGAAAAGGCTATCAAGGCCATCTACGCTGCCTTCGTGAAGTAAAAAATGGCGGGGCACGCCCCGCTTAATATAACGCGCGATTGTCATTCCCGCTACCGAGCTCTTTGATCACTTAGTGCTTTAGCACTTATGTGAGCATGATCCGCGTATGGGGAGGGCACCTCCTTACGCGATGTCATCCTGAGCAAGAAGCCGCGAGGCGTCGCGTCGAAGGAACTAGAAATTAAAGACGACTCGGAATAAATCCGGGCCGTTTTTTATTTTTAGAACGAGGTAATATATTTAATCTAATAATAGAGGGGCCAAATGAGCGAAGGAGAAAAAAATCAATTCAACGGAAACCTGGCTTTACTCAGGGTTTGCGTTATCGTATTCATTGCGAACCTGTTGAACTTTGTCGTCAATATGTGTATTTCGGCTGGGCACGGTGGATTTTTCAGTTCTTTGTGGAGTGCACTTACGAATTCGTCGTTTGAAGATTTGCTTGCGACGGTCGGACTGTTGGTGGCTTCGGGAGTTGGTTTAGTTGTGCTGCTCGGTGTCTTGGCTTTTGCCGTTTTACTTGCGCTAGGGATATTTGCGCTTGTCAAAAAGAGCGTGAAGGCGCTAAAAATATTGGCGGTGCTGTTCCTTATCTGGGTTGTGCTGTGTGCATTCGCTATGAATCCTATAAGCGGTTTGTTGGGAAATGAAATGCGAGAAGTGAATCTTGCCCAGAGCTTCATTAGCTTGATTTTTAACATAAATGTTGTCGTTGCCGTGGCGGCGTTTTTTGTGACTTCTGAAAAACAGGATCTCTTGCTCCGGCTTTGCGCTATCTGCTTTGCCGTAAGCGGATTGAACAGCTTGTCGCATTTTATCTTTACGCAACTTCCCGTGTTTCAGCTTGCTTTCTTTGGTGTTGTTTATTTAGCAGTAGGCGTATTTGCGTTTGTCAAAAAGAATGTGCCAGTCTTGATGGTGGGCTCTTTTATGATATTTATTCAAATTTTGTTGAACTTATTCAATTTTATCCGCATCTCTGGATTAGACCTTTATATTGCGGTTTCGCTTGTTGCCCATACGCTTTTCCATACTTCAACCGTGATTGCCATTGCGGTATTCTTTATTAAACCTGAATGGGTGAAATCGTTCTTACAGAAAATTAAAGGATGATTTATGAATTTAGCCTTGCTTAGAGTTTGTGCTGCCGTCATGATTATGAACTCGCTGTATAACATTGCGAGCCTGCTTTTCAATAGGTTTTACGCAGAAATGACGGGAGATATCGAACCTTTAGGATTTTTTATTGCATCACTTCTTTTGTGCGTGATTATTTTTGCATTAGGAACAGTCGCACTTGTTAAACAGAATGTGTTGGTTTTGAAAATCTACGCTGTGTGGATAGCCATTTGTATTTTGGGTGGAACCGTAGTAGACATCATGAACTTTAATCGCTTGCCGCTTGGTGTTAGCTATAGTCATCTCTTTAACAGTCTGCTTGAACGAATTGTGAATCCCATGATAGTTTTTGTTGTTGCTGTATTTTTCATTGAACCCAAAAAGGCTACGCAATTTGGCTTGCTTCAATTTTGCACGGCATTTTTCATGGTCGATGGCGCAAATGACATGATTCAATCTATTGTGAGTTTATTTAAAGGTGCGGAATCATTTTCCATTGTGAATGCAGTGTTGGCTTTATTGCCTATTGCTCTAGGCGTGTTCGCCATCGTGAAAAGAAATTCTTTGATATTGAAAATTTATGCCGTGATAGCATTTGTCGAACTTTTATGGGGCTCGCTAGGGTATATGCGCGAAAATATGTATGGCGGCTATTATGTTGCCAGTGCTTTTGTTGGACTGATGTTCAATACGTTCCTTGTCGTTTGCGTAGCGACATTCTTTATCGAACCCGAGAAAACCCGTGCTTATTTCCAAAAAGTGAAAAGTTTATTTGTCAAGTGGAAAGAGATGACGTGATTAAAAAGCCGCCGATTTTGTCGGCGGCAGCATTTCTTAGCTTTATTCCTTAGCTTTCGAAGGGCCTTACTCTCAGCGTGACGCCGAGCTCTTCGCAAATCTTGCGGCAGCGTTCGATTTTTTCTTCGGGCATCACTTTTTCGACGACGGTCATCACCACGTTTGGCACGTGCTCTTTTGCAAGCACTGCGAATTCCTTCAGCGCATCGAAGGACTGGATTCCGAATCTCGAGCGCGTGAGTTCCAGGAATTCTTCGGCGTCCGGGGCGTTCATCGAGATGGAAACGGTGTTGAAACGGCCTTCAAGATCGGGCGTTACGTCTCTGCCGTGGATCAGGTTTGCAAGTCCGTTCGTGTTCAGGCGGACTTTTAATTTCGGGTATTTGCCGTGCAGCTGGTCGATGACTTTGCACACGTCGTGGAGGCGTTCGAGCGGTTCGCCGTAGCCGCAAAAGACGAGTTCGTTGATGACGGAAAGGTCGTACTTGTCGAAAATACTCATGACGCCGTTGACACTCGGTTCGCCGCCTCTGAGCCAGAGCGAATTGCCTTCCATCATTTTCTTTGTTTGGCGCAAGCAAAAAACGCAACTGCACGGGCAGCGGTTTGTCATGTTCACATAAATATTCTTGCCTGTGATGTCGCCGCTGTTGGCGATGTCGAGGTAGCCTGCTTGTCCAACATTTCCTGTTACCGTATAAACAACCATTTTAATCCTCCATCAAGTCACGAAGGTACATTTCGAAGCACAGTCCCCAATGCGTGGGAACGTTATTGTCTTCGCAGTAGCGGATGCACTTTGTTACAAATTCTGCGGCCTTTTTGACCGATTCGTAAAAATCGTGACCGTTCATGTACATGCCCGCAATAATTGAACTGATGACGTCTCCAGTTCCGCTGCGGTCGCCGCCGATGCGGTCCACCATCACGATTCGCGGTTCTTCGCCTTTGCTGTAGACGTAGTTCATGATTTGCTTGCTGTTGTACGGAATGCCGGTTACGACGATGTGTTCGGGGCCTTGTTCCGTGAGCTTGCGGCACATTTCGCCAAGTTCGGCGTCGGTAAATCCTTCGGTGCGGTATTCAACGTCGGTCAGCGTGCAAAGTTCTGTCAAGTTCGGCGTCAAGATGTCGGCGTAATGGACGAGCGCTTTCATCTTTTCGCACAAATTCGGCGTGTAGGTCTCGTAGAGCTTGCCGTAGTCGCCCATCACGGGGTCCACCAAGGTAAACGAACCATTTTTCTTGAATGTCTTGAAGAAATCTATGACGATGTCGACCTGTTCTTCGGAACCGAGGAACCCAGAAGCGATGGCGTCGAATGATAAATTCAAATCCTTGTAGGTTTGAATGTAATCGCGCATTTTTGACGTGTAGTCGTCGAAGTAGTATTCGGGGAACTGCGTGTGTGCCGAAAGGACTGCGGTTGGAATTGTAACCGCTTGAATTTTCATGGCGGAAACAATCGGTGCCATGACTGCGATGGAGCACCGACCAAATCCTGTAACATCATTAATTAACGCGATTTTCTTTTGAGACATGACGAGTGAAAATTTAAAAAATTAAGAAATAAAAATTAAGAGTGAATGTGTCAATCCCGACGCCTGTCCTCGCTTGACGGGGATGATCGGGAATCTCCCCTAATCTCCGACAGTATGCGCACGGACGCAAATGCCGCTGATACAATCACCGCAAGGAGTGCAGGGCCGAGGAAAACGGAGTCGAAATGTTCTGCGACCTGGTAGGCGATAAAGCCTGCGAGCCAGGCAAAAATGTTCCAGAGCCAAGCGCCGAGCGATTCGGTGCGTTCCTTCGAGAAGTAGAATGAAACGAGAAGTACGGCGGCCATCGGGGCGAATACGGAAGCAATCAGGTAAAGGAAGCTGATGTAGTGCTCCATGATTCCCGAAATGGCGAGAGCTGCGCTCAAGAAACTCACGACAACACCTGCAATTTTTGGATTTATTTTACTGTAAATCGCCTTGGAAGATTCGCCAGCGGAGTTTGCCGCAAGGAAGTTTGTTGTTACTGTCGAGAGTACTACGATGATGATTCCGGGGAGGCCGAGACCTGCGAGGAGAATGGCCTGCGCGATGTTATTGCTTGCGCCAATGCCCGAAATTTCAATACCGATAATGTACATCCAGAGACTTGCGAATGTGTAAGCGATGGCAGAAATTGCTGTTGCCTTTACGGGCTTTTCGGCGTCCTTCGTGTAGTCCGAAATGACCGGCAACCAAGAAATCGGCATAGCGATGGAAATTTCGAAAATGTTCCAGAAGCCGAGCGTTGCTACTGTTGTGGCGTTTCCGGCGGTTGTTGCAACATTAGCGGCGGCGCTTGAACTGCTGCCGAGTCCGAACAACTTCACAGAAAGAATGGCGAGCAAAATAGTAAGAGCGGCCATCACGACGGTCGTCACGTTTGCAGAACGGCGGATGCCCACATAGACCCAAGCGGCGATGAGGGCGGCGAGAATCACGCAAGTCAAGGGGAATGAAATCGGCAAGTTGAGCCCAGCCAATGCCGAAGCGCCCTGAGCGTTCAAGACCGCGACCCAGGCGAGCAACTGGAATGTGTTCAGCGCGGCGAAGAACTTGGAACCGTATTTGCCGAATGAGGATTTGGTCGTTTCCATGGCGTTCAAGCGAACGCGCGCACCGATGAGGCCCACGAAAAAGAGCAAAATGCCGCCAAAAATGTGCCCGAGCACGAGCGGGAGCCAGAGCGAATCTCTGGCAGCTGCAGCGCCAATTTCTATACCGGCTTCAATTTCGGAAACGGAGATGGCAACGCCAAACCATATAATTCCATTTGCAAAAAGTCCTGTGCGTTTTTCCATGTTACGCCTCCTGTTGTCTCTTTCGCTTGTCGCTTCGCTTTCGTCATCCTGAAGCCGAAGGCGATAGGATCCATTATTTCTTGCATTTGTTTTTTGATGCTTCTTTCAAATGCGGCACAAAGATAGCAATGGGGTGGAGTGGTCGCAAGCCCTTTTATATATACTACTTTTTTATGCGGTGTTATATATTTTTACTATAGAAAACAAATGTCGATAGTTTATACTTATTAAATGATTTTCGGTATTTATGGCGGGCTGGTAGCTTCTGACAACAGAAAAATCCCCGCGGCGCTTTGCACACGGGGATGAGCGATAGACTAGAGCGAACTTAGAATCTGTCTATCAGTAAAGAGAGGTGTTCCTTGCAACGACAGTAGAGGTGTAACTTTTTACTTTTCTTCGCGCAGTTTCTTGGCGGCGGCGACGAGGTTCTTGAGGCTTGCCGTCGTTTCGGTTTCGCCACGAGTCTTGAGGCCGCAATCCGGGTTCACCCACACGTTTTGCTGCGGGACTTTCGCGATGATCTTGTGGAGTGCGTCAACGATTTCCTGTTCGGACGGAACGCGCGGAGAGTGGATGTCGTAAACACCCGGGCCCACCTGCGTTTCGAACTTGGCATCGTTCAAGGCATCGAGCAACTTGAGGTCAGAACGGCTGGCTTCGAACGTAATCACGTCGGCGTCCATGTTGTCGATGTCGCGGACGATGTCGTTGAATTCGCTATAGCACATGTGCGTGTGGATCTGCGTTTCGGGCTTGACCTTGGCATGGACTAGGCGGAATGCCGGAATGGCCCAGTCGAGATATTCCTTGTGCCAATCGCTCTTGCGGAGCGGCAACTTTTCGCGGAGAGCGGCTTCATCAATCTGGATGATTCTGATGCCGTTCTTTTCGAGATCCAAAACTTCGTCACGGATGGCAAGGCCGATTTCCTGAGCCTGCGTCTTCAAGGAAACATCTTCGCGCGGGAACGACCAGTTGAGAATCGTGACAGGACCCGTAAGCATGCCCTTTACCGGCTTCTTGGTGCAGCTCTGTGCGAAAACGGACCATTCGACCGTAATCGGAGCGCTGCGGCTCACGTCACCCCAAATGACAGGCGGCTTCACGCAACGGGTACCGTAGCTCTGCACCCAGGCGTTCTGCGTGAATACAAAGCCGTCAATCTTGGAACCGAAATATTCCACCATGTCATTACGTTCAAATTCACCGTGGACAATCACGTCGAGGCCAATTTCTTCCTGCAACTTGATGCATTCGGCAATCTTCTTCTGGTTGAATGCAACGTACTGTTCCTTGGAAATTTCGCCCTTGCGGAAAGCGGCGCGGTTGGCGCGAACTTCGGCAGTCTGCGGGAAGGAGCCGATTGTCGTTGTCGGGAAGGCCGGCAACTTGAATTCTGCTTTCTGCACTTCACGGCGTTCGAGGCGGCTCGGCTTGCGTTCGAAATCAGCAGCAGAGAGGGCGGTGAGTTCTGCCTGAACCTTTGCATTTGCCTGCACGCGAGCAGTTGCGAACAAAGCCTTGTTCTTGGCGAGTGCATCTGCGTCAGCGCTAGCGAGTTCTGCAAGTTCTGTGAGCTTTTCTTCGGCGAATGCAAAGTGCTTAAGAATGTCCGCCGAGAGCTTCTGTTCTGCAGCAACCGTGTAAGGCACATGCAAGAGAGAGCAAGATGTGCCAACAACAACGTTTTCTGCAGCGACGACCTTTTTGATTTCGTCAAGAATTGCATTCTTCTGTGCGTAATCGGCGCGCCAGATGTTCTTGCCGTTTACAACGCCTGCTAAGAGGAGCGTGTTCTTTGGGAAACCCGTCTTCAAAAGTTCAAGAGACTTAAGACCTTCAACGAAATCCAAACCGATAGCGTCAAAGCCGAGGGCGGTCACATCCTGATAAACATCGCGGATGTCGCCGAAGTAAGTCTGCAATGCAATCTTGAGGTTCTTCTTTTCGCCGATCTTTCTCAAGAGTTCTGCGTAAATCGTCTTGAAGAGTTCGCGTTCTTCTGCAGTCACATCGAAAACGAGAGCCGGTTCTGCGAACGAAATCCACTTGGCGCCTGCGGTGGCGAGCTTTTCGGCGAGTTCTGCGTAAGCGTTGACAGCTGCTGCGGCGAAGTCCTTGGCCTTCTTGTTGCCGTTGTAACGTGCAAGACGGAGGAATGTGTATGCGCCGATAAGCGTCGGAACGGATTCAATTCCGGCCGATTTGGCTTCGTTGAATTCTTCAACCGGCTTCTTGCCGACGAGCTTGAGATCGGTAGCGTCATCGATTTCCGGAACAATGTAATGATAGTTCGTATTGAACCATTTCTTCATCGGGAGGGCCTTCACATCGCCCTTTGCACCCTGGTAACCGTGGGCGGCAGCGAAATACTTTTCGAGCGTGCTCAATTCGAGGCTGCTGTAGCGTTCTGGAATGACATTCAGCAAAAATGCGGTGTCAAGAACGTTGTCGTAAAACGAGAAGTCATTGGACGGGATGAAGTCGATACCTGCGGCATTCTGCTTCTGCCAACCGTACTGGCGGATTTCTGCGGCGACCTTCTGGAGTTCAGCTTCGGAGATTTCGCCCTTGAAGAACTTTTCACTAGCGAACTTGAGTTCACGATTCTTACCGATACGCGGGAAACCAATTACAGATGTTTTAATGCTCATAGTGTTTTACCTACCTTTTTACTTTGTTTTTTTTGAACGCTCCAAATATACCTCACTTTTTATCATTGGTAAAATACTATTTTTTATGCGTTCACCATAGATTTTTCCTATGGTGATTTATAACTAGCGATAAAGAAAATTTATAATTAACTTGTAAACCTAAAACCTAATACCTATAACCTAAAAGCGAAGCGACCTAACAATGACTCTACAACAACTTAAATACGCCATCGCCATTGCAGACACGCGAAACATCACCGAAGCGTCCAAGCGAGTCTTTATCTCGCAACCGAGCCTTACCGCTGCTATCCACGAACTTGAAGAAGAAATGGGCGTGACGATTTTCAACCGCTCCAACAAAGGCGTGACCATCACAAACGAAGGCGATGAATTCCTTTCGTACGCAAGACAGGTTTTGGAACAAGCAACCCTCATGGAAGACCGCTATAAAGGCGGCAAAGGCGGCAATATGATTTTCTCCGTCAGCTGCCAGCACTATTCTTTTGCCGTGAATGCGTTTGTTGATGTTATCCGCAAGTTCGGTGGCCCAAGCTACGATTTTACGCTTCGCGAAACGCAAACTAACGAAATCATTGACGATGTCGCCAAAATGAAAAGCGAAATGGGCGTGCTTTACCTCAGTGACAAAAACGAAAAGGTCATCACCAAGCTCATTCAAAAGAACAATCTTGTGTTTGAACCGCTTTTTGCAACACCGCTTCACGTGTTCATGTCATCGAAGAATCCGCTTGCGAAAAAAGAAAAAATCACACTTGCGGATCTCAAACCGTTTCCGTACTTGACTTACGAACAGGGCGATTTCAACTCGTTCTACTTTGCCGAAGAACCGCTCACTGCCATCGATTTCGACTGTCCGCGAAACATCAAAGTCCGTGACCGCGCTACACTTTTCAACTTGCTCATCGGCCTTGACGGCTACACGATTTGCTCTGGTGTCATTAGCCACAAACTCAACGGCAAGAACATCATTGCAAAGCGCCTCGATGTTCACGACAAGATGACCGTCGGTTACGTGATGCGCAAAGGCGTCACCAAATCACGCTATGCCGAAGCGTACACCGCAGCGCTAAAGAAACATTGCAAGTAAAGAAAATTGCTTGACAATTTATCAACAATTGTGGATGGCTTGATTTTGGAATATAAAAGATATATTTTTGGTTATATGAATAATCGGTTCTTTCGTTCACAATTTTCTTTGTTGCCTGCATTCGGTAGGTTTGGCGCGCTTGTTCTTTTTTTCATCCTCTCTGCGTGTTCCGAGTCTTTCACGGATTCGCGTGACGGGCAAAGTTATGACTTTGTAAAAATTGGCAATCTCACATGGATGGCGGAAAATTTGAATTATGTAACAGAGGCGAGTGCTTGCCCTGATGGCGACTTGCGAAATTGCAAACGGTTGGGGCGCCTTTATACTTGGGCTGAGGCAAAAACGGTTTGTCCGGAGGGTTGGCGGCTCCCGACGAAATCGGACTTTGCGGAGCTCATTTCTGCGGCGTCTGGGGATGATGCGCGACCTCTCGCAGGCGCGGCTTTAAAATCTCGCGACGGCTGGTTCAAAAAAGGAAACGGCTCTGATGACTTCGGATTCAACGCGCTCCCGGCGGGTTATCGTGGCGCGATCTCGAAAGCTGATGACGGCACAATTTCCGGCGGCAAGTTTGATGGTATTGGCGGTTACGCGTATTTCTGGAGCGCGACCGAAGATTCTGAAAATCCGGAATCGAATGCGTATTATTTATTCCTGTCGTTCAGCAGCGATGCTGCGAGTTTAAATTCGTTTTTGAAAGATGACTTTCGTTCCATACGCTGTGTTCGGTAAAGTCCGCGCAGTATCATTTGCAGATATATTCTATATGAGGTCGCGCGCATTCCTCGAAGCATGCGCATTTTCCGACGCATACACTTTTCCCGTGCATCCCGACACGTCGGCTTACAATAAATAATCCATCCTGATATTTCGCATGCTTTCGAACAAGTTTGCCTTGAGCGTGGAACTTCCTTTCGTTAAGCTCTTGATTTCTTCGCGGATGGTTTTGCGATGGCTTGCTTTCGAGAATTCGCAGGTGCAGGTGAACTTGCGGATGTCGGCGTCTTCGGCGTAGGCGATGATTTCGCTTTCTTCGCAGTAGCAGAGCGGGCGGATGATGCTGCACGGATACTTTTCGTACGGGACCATGGGCGGCATGCCGCTGAATTCGCCTTTGTATAGCATGTTCATCAGTAGCGTTTCGACGATGTCATCCATGTGGTGGCCGAGCGCAATTTTGTTGAAGTTGTTTTCGCTTGCGAACTTGATGAGTTCTGTGCGGCGTTGTGTGCTGCACCAATAGCAATTCAGCTTGCGGCCTTCCTTGAGGCGGGCTTCTACGGCGACGTCCTTAAAGTAGAATGGCACTTGCGGGTATTCTTCTGCCATTCGTTGCAAAAATTCGCGGGGAGCCTTGTCTGCAAAATCGCTTTGGATGTGGATGGCGGCAAGTTCGCATTTTGGCCCGAATTTGCCGAGTCGCGCGGCGAGCTCCATCAACAACACGCTTGAATCCTTGCCACCGCTTGTGGCGATGAGTACGCGGTCTCCGTCTTCAATCAAATTGAAGTCGTGGATGGCTTTCGTGATTTTCTTATTGACTCTCTTGCGAATTTGACTCGACATAATTACTTTATCCAAAGCGCACGCATTCCCAGGCGCAGTTCTAAAATGACTCAATAAAAAAGGCTCTCTCGCGAGAGCCTTAAACTTGTCCGAACTACAATTAGTTGTCCGTCAGGTGCGTCGGCATCAACAAGAACGAGAAGTTCATGTTTTCGCCAACCGGCTCAATGATGCAAGCGCCAAGCGGATTGTTCATCTTCATGATGACTTCTTCGCTCTTGCACATGCCGAGGATTTCTGCGAGGAACTGGCCGTTGAAGCCAATGCAGAAGCTGCCTTCTCCGTTGTGCGTGATAGCGAGTGCTTCGCGAGAATCGCCGCCGACATCCGGGTCCGTGGCGCTGAGTTCGAGGATGTTGCCGTCGAACTGCAAACGGATCTTGCGGGTGCGAGCGTTGGCCATAGAAATCACGCTGCGAATCTTGTTCTGGAATTCCGTGGTGTTGGCCTGTGCGGTACGTTCGAACTGCTGCGGGATCACAGAGCGGTAGCTCGGATACGGTCCTTCGTAAAGCTTCGAGATGACTTGAATGGAACCCGTGTTGAAGAGAATGTGCGTTGCAGAGGTGCGGACTTCAACCGTGGAGTCGCCCTTTGCCATGTGCAGAATGTGTTGCAAAGCCTTGTGCGGGATGATGACGCCGTTCGAAAGTTCTGCGCCTTCCTGGTCAATAGCTGCGCGGCCCAAACGGTGACCGTCTGTTGCGACCATGGAAATCTTGCCGTCCTTTGCTTCGAGGAACACGCCGTTCAAGCTCAAGCGCGTGGAGTCGGTGGAAGTGGCGAACAATGTCTTTTCGGCGAGGAATGCAAGTTCGCTTGCGGCGATGTTCAATGTTTCGCCATTTTCGATTTCCGGGAACGGCGGGAAGTCGTTTGCGTCAAAGCCGATGATGCTTGCCTTGCCGCGTTCGCTCCACTGGATCTTGACCAAGTAATCCTGTGCGTCGAAAGTGATGTTCGTGATGCTCGGGTCCACGAGGCTCTTCACCTGGTCGAACAGCTTACGTGCGTTGATGACGACTGCACCATCACGTTCGCCCTGCACTTCCACCTTGACCCTGATACCGAGGTCGAGGTCTGTTGCACTTACTTCGAGGAAGTTGCCTTCAAGGCGGAGCGAAAAGTTGTTGAGAATCTGGATGGTGGACTTGTTCGGGACGGCGCTAATCGCTGCCTGCAGAGCGTCCTGCAATACATTCTTTTGAATCGTAAACTTCATGAATTAGCCTCTCTGGATGATCATTGTTCCTACGAAAAATACAACGACGATAATTGCGAGGAGCACGATAACTCGTTTATCCAGCGCATTTGACTTTTTTGGAACGAAATTTTTGACGTTTTGCTTTGCTCTTCTGCGATCGCTGCGACTCATAGAAAATTCTCCATTGTTTTATGCTGAAAAATCTACTATTTTAAAGGCAGGTCGAAAGGATTTATGAACGAAAAAACTCTAAATAAACTGAAAAATACGGCTAAGGACTGCGCGGCAAACGTGCTTTCCCGTGTTGAATTGTCGATGGTAGAGTGCAAGCTCAAAAACAAGTTCCAACTGCTCGGACAAAAGGTCTACGAAGCGATTCAGGAAGGCCGTCTGGACGAAATCAAGGATGACCCGTCCGCTGTCGAAACGGTAGGTGCCATTTTCGAAATCAAGAAACAGGTTGCAGAACTCGAACAGAAATTGAACAAGGCTGAAGGTCCAAGTGAAAAAGCTTGAGGTCCACATTTATCCTAACAAGGAATCGCGCGGGAAAACCGTTACTTTCTCTGTACGAAAAGTAATTATTTACTTTGTTTTAACTGTCTGCGCCATTCTTGGATTTATTATGTTCTCGCCGGTGCAAATTGTGGAGAACTTGTCGAACGGCAACCTGATGGATGTCTATCACCAGAATTCGGTCATTAAGAACGAAATCAAGAAAATCCGCACGGTGGTCGATACGACGATTTTAAAGATTGAAGAGACGCGCATTGTCCGCGATAGTACACTCAAGTTGGGTGGTTTAGGTTTTACGCTCGAAAACGTCGCCGACGACGAAGCTCCGAAAAAGAATTTGCATGCAATGAGGTCGACGTTCCGTAAGACACTCAACAAGCTTGAAGCGGATTCCGCGCTGGCTGCACATATCCCGGTTTTGCATCCGCTCAAGAACCATCACGATATCAAGAGCCGTTTTGAAATGGTTTTCGATGCGTTCACGGATCAGGAGCTCCCGCACAGAGGTGTGGACTTCTTGGCTGCCGAAGGCGATACGGTCTATGCGCCAGGTGCCGGTACCGTTGTCGAGGTCCGCAAGCATCGTGGCTTTGGACTTTCTATGAAGATTGAGCACATGGAACATGTGAAGACGTTCTATGCGCATCTCGGTGAAACGCTTGTGAAACAAGGCGCTAAAGTTCGTCGTGGCGATCCGATTGCGCTTATTGGCAAGAGCGGGCTCCAGTCGAGTCTCGGCCTGCATTACGAAATCCGCGTGAACGGTACCCCTGTCAACCCGGAAGATTACTTTATTACAAAATAGTCGCTATCCGCAACAGCGCAGGCGCACCGCCTACGCACTTGAGCTGATTTTTTGCTGTTACCCCAGCCAGCCGATTTGTTCAACGGCGGTAGTTATCAACAGCAATGGCCATGCGTTATCGAAAAAACGCCCAGTGCGTTTTCCGGTAAATATGTTGTACATAAATACCAGCGAAAGCGTCATGACGATACCTGCGATAACTCGAGAAAGATTAGCTCCCGGCGTTACGAAAAATCCAGGATAGCTCCCAAAGAACAAGCCCGCTGATGCTTTAGATAAACAAAATCCGGTGATGCCCAAGTCTAGAGTTCTTTTCTTTTGGCGCAGATAGCTCCATGAGTAAGCTATAATAATGCCGACGACTGCGCTTGCGTAAGGAACGTATGGCAAGACTTCGAGGTTGCTGATTGTTTTGAGAGCTTCTGATGAACCAAACTGCTTGTTTTGCAAGAAAAAAGCAATTTGTTTTGCCACATAAGCGCCTCCAAAAACAGTGACTAGCGGCCACAATCCAATGGCTCTTTTGAGTTTTTCCTCTTCTTCTTGGAGCTCCTTTTTCTTTTTTTCAATAGGCTCAAGTTCGTCAATCCGTTTTTCGACGATTGCAATGCGTTCTTCGGATTCTGCTTTTTCGGCAGCGTCCAGCTCATCATAAAGCTCATCGTACGAGAGTTTGCAAATGCGGTTCTTGAACGCTTCCAGAGATTCTTCGGCATGAGTCTTTTCTTCTTGCATGCAAATGAATTTACAAAATTGTCAGTCGCCCGATTTGTTCCAAGGCAAGCGAAATCAATAATAAAGGAATTGAATTCTTGAATAATATTCCTTTGTACTTGTCAGCCTGATGGTTGTAGAAGTAGAAGATGGACAAAATGATGATGATGCCTGAAATGATGCGCGATACAATCGGTCCCGGCGTTACGAAAAATCCGTAATAGCTACCAAAAATAAGTCCGACTAGACCATTTGCGGTGAGAAAGACGGAAATTGCTTCTGTGATTACGGTATGGCCAAATTCTTTTATTTTGTCAATAAAATTTTTTTTCTTTTCGTTCCAAACGGAATAAATGCAAAATGTTAAGCAGACGATGGCGCAAGAATATGGAAAATAGGGAAGGTAATCCGTAAATGTGATTTCTGGATGCGGAGGGGCGCCAAGTATTCGTTTGATAATGCCTACGAACAAGTAAAGGTATTTGGTTGCGCATGCGCCAATTATTAGATCAAAGAGAAGTGTGTACTTTGTGAAGTCGCGATTTGCTTCGTTTCGCATTTTCTCCCATTCACGGAGTTCCTTGGCAACGATGTCTCTGCGTTCCGGCGTCGGGTCATCTTTGACGGCATCCCATTCTTTTTCGAGCCGCCCGAGCGTGAAATTTTGAACTCGCTTCTCGTACTTTTCTAAGGATGCTTTGTCTGTTGGAAACGGTTTTTGATTCATCGCAGATTAATTTAATTAGTCAATAGTCATTAGTCAATAGTCTTTTGTCATCATGCCTCATCCCTCAAAGGGAGCGAATGCGACCGACCTCGTTGCTCTCTCGTCTTCCGCAGTTGTCCTAATTCCCCCCGCTTTCCCCTTCCTACTTCCTACTTCTCGCTACATTTTAACTTCCTACATCCAACATCCTATTTCTCGCTACATTTTAACTTCCTACATCCAACATCCTATTTCTCACTACATTTTAACTTCCTACTTTCTACTTCCTACTTCCTACTTATCTATATTTAAGGTCCCCAGGCTTTGCTTTGCAGGCGGGCGGTACTTTCCGTCAAGAAACATCGGGAGCTCGGATGCGGTCCATACTTTTGGACTGGTCTTGGGGACATATATCAAGTTTTGCTTTACCCTTTAGGAGTTTTAATGGCAAATAAGTGTAAGCGCGGAATCTTGATTAGCAAAACACCGTACGAAAAGCGCATCGCAATCATGGAAGATGGCGAACTTGCGGAATTGGTTGTTGAAGGTGTTTCCTCTAATCGAGTTCTGGGCAATATTTATAAGGGTGTCGTTCAGAAGGTGCTCCCCGCACTCAAGGCGGCATTCATTGACATTGGTCTTGAGAAGGCTGGTTTTTTGCATCAGGAAGACGCCATGGACCGCAACGAACTGTTGCGCCGCGAATATGGTGACGACGATGACGAAGGCGATGCCTCTAAGGAAATTTCGATCGACGAAATTCTCCAGGAAGGCCAGGAAATCATGGTGCAGGTGGTCAAGGAACCGATCAGTACCAAGGGTGCTCGTTTGACGACACACTTGAGCTTTGCTGGACGTTTCCTGGTCTGCATGCCGGGTACAAATTTCGTCGGCGTCTCCAAGCGTGAACGCGATCCGGTCAAGCGCCGCGAGTTCAAGAAGGTTGTACGCCGTCTCAAGGGCCGCGACGTGGGCTACATCGTCCGCACCAACGGCCTCAACGAATCCGAATTCGAAATCAACAAGCAGATGCGCGAACTCGAAAGCAAGTGGGAACAGACGAAGTACAACTTCGAAACCATGCCGCCCGAGACCTGCATTTACGAAGAATCCGATTCCATCGAACAGACGGTTCGCGAATACTTCGGCGACAACACGGACTACGTGTATATCGACAACCGCGACGAGTACTTTGCTCTCCGCGATTACCTGAAGGTTCTCTCTCCGGACAAGCTCGACAAGGTCAAGCTCTGGAGCTCTAGCGAAAGCTTGTTCGAATACTTCAAGATTGAAAACGACTACGCTCGCTCCTTGCAGCGTCAGGTACCGCTTCCGCGTGGTGGCAACCTCGTCATCGAACAGACCGAAGCTCTCGTCTCTATCGACGTGAACACCGGTCCGAAGGTCCATGGCAAGGACCAGGGCAAGATCATTCTCGAGACAAACCTCGATGCTTGCCACGAAATCGCAAAGCAGCTGCGCCTCCGTGATGTGGGCGGCCTCATCATCATTGACTTCATTGACATGGAAACCGATGAAGACCGCGAAGCCGTTTATCAGGAATTCCGCAAGGCGATTCGCCGCGACAAGGCCCCGATTAGCCCGGCCCCGATTAGCCAGTTCGGCCTCATGGAAGTCACCCGTAAGCGCGTCCGCGTGAACCTGATGACCGAAAAGACTGAATGCTGCCCGGTTTGCAACGGCAGTGGCCGCATCGCAACGCTCGAATCGACGCTCGGCATGATTGACCGCTGGCTTGCCCGCGCACACACCAAGGGCCGCCTCCGCGAAGTGACGCTTGTCGTAAGCGCTCCGGTTATCGATGTGCTTTGCAAGGACTTGAACCGTATGTTCAACTATCTGGAATACAAGCATAACATCAAGATTTCCCTCGTGGAAGATGAATATGCCCACATCAACCAGTTCTGGATGTACGACAAGAATAACGAAGACATCACGGATTTGTACAACTTTGCATAAGTTGTTCCTGCGATTCTTGCAATGGCATTAGCGTGTTAAACGCAAAAAGTCCCGGCTCTGCCGGGATTTTTTTTATCTCCAAAATTACGCACAAAAAAAGACGCCTGCATTGCAGGCGCCTTTAGAGAGAGGAGGAAACTTAATGATTTAAGTCAATTTCAAATCCCTTCGTCTTGCCGTGGCGCACGCCCCAGAGGAAATCCTGTGTGCGGTCCACGATAACTCTGTTCCCGGTTCTGATTTTGTACGTAAGTCTTGCAATGTAGACACCCGTGCCTACGAGCCTTCCGTTTTTAGACTTCATGTTCCAGGCGAGGAATATCTTGCCGTCGTTATTGCTGTCGAGGCAGTTTCCGTTATAGAACTTGTCTGTGCAGGAGAACGAACCGGAATTGCTGTTGACGAATATGCCAAGGCTTGTGAAGTACTGGGTCTGGTATTCAAGCGTCGTCTTTGCGGCGAGTTCCTTGGTAACCTTGTCGATAACGGATGCGTTGCCGTTCGCGATACCGGTCACGTCATTTGCTTTGATTACTTCGCTCTTGTAAGCGTTTACAATTTCATCGCCGAGATGGTAAGTCCTGTTCGCCTGGTCAATATTCATTTTTCCGGCCTGCACCTGGATGAGAACTTCTTCGAGATGCGGGCCGCCGTTTTCAATGCTCTTGGCATTGAAATTCTTGACTGCGGACTGGAGGTTTGTGACTTCGTCTTTCACGAGGCTTGAAATGCTCAAGTCGCCAAGGTAATGCCCCTGCGAACCGTAAGACTGCGCGACTTCCTTTGCTGTCATCGGTTTGTCTTCCTGCACGAGCTTCGGAACCGTTGGCGTCGGGCTTGCGATAATCGCTCTTGAAGAATCGGATTCGCCGATAGTCACGACCGGGGCGCTAGTGACAACCACTCTCTGCTCGCCGGAGATGCGGACGAACGGATTTCTCGGATCGGTGCTTCTGTGGAGCAAGTCTGTATGGACATTCGGGACAAGCTTGATGGAATCGCCCATGACCGGAATATTGTCCTTGTCGTTGCTGGAACTTCTGAAAATGAGTTTCCATTTGGATTTTGACTGCTTGACGAGAATATCCGGGACGATATCGTTCCTTTCGAGCTCAGTCTGCTTGAAGAAATATGTAAAGTAGTTGGCGTCGGCTTCGTTTTCGCAGTCCAGACCTTCACTAAATGTCAGCTGCAGCACGGTCGAACCGTCGTCGCTGTAAGAGATGTCCGCTGCTGTAATCACGGGGCCAATCGAGTCGGTTACATCGCTTGTGAGGCTGATGGTCGTTGGGACTCCGCCTTCCGTATATTTCCAGAACGGCGTCAATTTTCCGCTATAGACTGATTCTGCGCCGCCGGTGAAGGGGACTGTTCCAAATCCGCCGTCTGCGGTGATTGCAAGAGAACTGTCAAAGTCGTTTGCTACAAATCCGTTGACTATCGTCGGGAATACTTCGCCAAATTCCAACTGGATGGAATCCATGTGCACAAACAGCTGGTTGAGCGTGCCGATTGGCTTTGAGAGCTTGGCGAAGACGCTGTCGCCGCGTCCGTCACCATCCCTGTCGAAGAAACTTGCAAAAACGACTTGCGGGACAGGCGGTTCCATGAACGAAATGTTTTTCCATACCGCTTGCTGTGTTTCGTCGGCGCTTGTCACGACAATCTTAGAGTTGATGACCGGGGTGGTCGCCTTCACGTAGAATGTCGCCTTGCCGTTCTTGAGCGTAATGGCCGTAATGGCGTTCCCGTTTTCGTCGCAGGGGATGACTGCCGGGTTGTTTGTTGCAATGTAGACCATGTCGTCAAAGGTGGCCCAATCCTCGAGAGTGACATTCACGGGGTAGCGCGTGTTCACCCACTTGCCGAGCGTGTCGACTGAGCCATCTACGGCGCCGTCCATGCCCTTGGGGATGACTGACCACTTATTTTGTGCGTCTACGCGGGCGAAGAAGATTTCGGGCGAGTCGTACTGGTCAATGACAAAAGTGATTTCGTCGTACTGGGATTCATCTTTTTGCAACGAGAAACGCAGCTGGTACGTTCCAGGCGGGAGCGTGCGCATGGTCCTTATCAAGTCGGTGTTGATGGTAAACCCAGTGTAGCCCGGCTTGATGGTGATGCCGCCGAACCAGACGCCGATGCTGTCAAGCGGGACGCCTTCTGCGTAGGCGCCGCTACCGATCAAGGTGAAGTTCGAGGGCGCGTCAACAGTGTCCTTGATGGTCGTGCCGGAGAAGTCGCAGGAGAGTGCCTGCTCGCGGATAATCTGGTAAATCTGGAAGTCGAGAACTCCGTTTGCCGAAAGGTCCTGGTAGAACAGGCTAGCCTCGGTCTTTAAGTCGATGGATGTTCTCATCATGAAGTTTGAAGATGAAGTATGGCGTTCTGCGTAGAAAATGTGGAATGGGTAGTTGAAGCCTTCGGTAAGCCCAAGCGTATCCAAGTCCACAGCGCCCGAGACCTGCGAATGCTGGCCGCCGATATCCACGACCAGGCGGTTGTTGATGAACACCCAGACGTCGTCATCGCCAAGGAACTCGAAGTATTGCCCCGGGACGTATTCGAACGTCGCCTGGATTTTCATGGTGAAACCGTAGTTGTGCCTCTTGTTGTGGCCGGAGATGTTGTCAAAGTAGGGGTTCAGCACAGTCTGTTCGGCATCGAGGTACTGGAAGTCGTCCAGCAAGAAAAGTCCGCCTTCAGGGCTGTTGCCGTCCTTTTGGCCAAGCCAGAGACCGTCATCCTGGAGCTGCAATTCGATGGAGCGGCAGGTGGCGTTGGAATACTGCTTGCCGTTTTTCTGGGCGATAATTTCGGGCAGGAACCACTTGTCGAGATGGGTCGTAATTTTGCAGTTTTCAGGGAAGTTAATGGATGGGACCGGCACTCCGTTTGCACCCAGGGTTTCCTGGACCATGCCCCTCATGTAGCCCCTGTTCTTTTCGTCCTTTGCGTTGCTTCCGCCACAACCGCCAGAACCGAAGTCTGCACTCACGCCGTTTGCCGGGTCGCCGTTTTTGCCGACGCCGTCACCATCGCCCTTGGTGCCGTGGAGCCAGTCGAACATCATCACTGGGAGCGTTTTCGTGGGGCAGTCGCCCAAGATGCCTGGATATTTCGTGTAGACAGTTGTCGGCATGCCAATCTCTTTGCCTGCCTTGACCCAGACCGTATCGGCTTCGGCTACAGCAGAATCAAGCGAAAGCAGGGTGCTTTGGGCAATCGGGAGGATTTTTGTTGAGAAATGGTTGTCAGTTACGTATTCATTTCCGATGGTCTGCTTGAAGTAGACTTGCAGGGAACCGCTAGGCGGGACAATTCTTGCTTCAAACCAGCCGCAGTAGTTTTTGACGGTAGTCATCTTGGAGGAGTCGCCACCAGCGATGTAAAGGACGGCGGACGTGTTTGTCCAGGGAGCAAAGAAGCGGATTGTTTTTCTTTTGGCTTGTGTGGGTCTGTCGGGGGTTGTCGGGTTGTCGTTTCCAGGCTGGGTTGTCGGTGTGTCGTTCCCTGGCTGCGTTGTCGGAGCCTTTCCCGGTGCTGTAATGGGTTCCGGGCTATTGACCTGTATGACGCCAAAATCCGAAAAACTGATAATCAGGTTGTTTTGAACCGGCTGTTCTATGTTTTCGCTATTGGAAAGTGGCGAAATGGTGGCTAAGGCTTCACCCTTGCAGTTGCGGGTTGCGTAAAAAGTGAATTTAGGGTTTTGTGAATTGTTTAGGGATTGCTTGGTATAGAACGATGTGCCGTCGCCGTAGCTCGAAAGCTCAACACATTTTGTTGAACTCCCCCTTCTTTCGATGGAAACATAAAGTTTTTCACCACTATATATGGTTGTTCCATTTTGGATACGAAATGAGTAGTCGGCGGCCATCGACGAAACCGTGGCGCATAAGAGTACGAAAAATAAACTGGAGACAATATGCTTACACCGCATCCACAACTCCCTGAAGATGTTACCCTAATACAAAATACATTCAATATTGTGATTTTTATCAAATTTTTTTTACAACTTTGTAAAATAAATTGAGAAGACAACAACTAGGACTTGTTTTTCCCGCTTCTAGGGCGAAAAGTTCCGATTTTGCCCTCACTGATAATTTACTGCAAACGAAAAAAGGCACCCGAAGGTGCCCTGTTTTTTTAATACCGCTATTACAGGTCGAAATCGGCGATGGAGAGCTTCCCATGACGGAATCCCCAAAGGAAGTCCTGCGTGCGTTTCGTTATCCTCTTGCCGTTCACGATAAGGCGGATTTCGAGGCGGGCGATGTAGACTCCTGTGCCGGCGAGGCGGCCTTTCTTGGACCTCATGTTCCAGGCGAGGTAGAGGTGCCCGTCGTTTCCGAGGCAGTTCTTGGCGCCGTCCTTCTTGAAGATGTTGTCGTTGCAGGCGATGTTGCCTTCGTCGCTATTGACGAAGTGCCCGAGGCTCGAGTAGTAGGTTGTCTTGTAGCTGAGCTCGGTCCTGTCGGCCATGGATTCGGCAATCGTCTTGACATCGTCTTCGGTGCCGTGCATGTAGTTGTTCAGGTTGTCCTTGGATAATAGGCCGTTGTTGTAGGCGTTGGCAATCACATCGCTTACGCCAAACCTCTCCTTGGCTTCCTTGGGGGAAATTTCCTTGCGGTCCATCATGGCGATGATGGTCTCGAGCGTGACGGATGTCGATTGGCTTCCGCTCTTGACAGCCTCTTTGTCGGTGAATACGGAACCAGCCTTTACGACCTTCACGATTTCGCTGATTTCGTTTTCGACAAGTTCAGACATGTTCATATCGCCGAGATAGTGGCCCTGGGTACCGTAAATTTCGCCCACTTGCGTTGCCGTGAGTG
This sequence comes from Fibrobacter sp. UBA4297, assembly GCF_002394865.1. Classification (NCBI taxonomy): domain Bacteria; kingdom Pseudomonadati; phylum Fibrobacterota; class Fibrobacteria; order Fibrobacterales; family Fibrobacteraceae; genus Fibrobacter; species Fibrobacter sp. UBA4297. The sequence continues at coordinate 110,368 of NZ_DGUZ01000010.1, forward strand.
GCTTGTCGCTCGTGACGAGTATCGGGACGGTCGCAGAATCGCTACGGACGATTTCCTTGGTCTTTTCGAAGTTTGGCGAGTCCTTGTCCATCGTGACAACCGGAGGGCTTGTCACGGTGATGCGCTGTTCACCCGTGATGCGTACCCACGGGTTCAGGTCGTGGGCCGGGATCCCTGCAAGGTCAAGCGAGAGGCCGCTTTCGGAGGGAGGCTTGATGCGGATGGTGTCGCCAACGACAGGGATGATGTCTGTAGTGGACTTTCTCGAGAAGAAGAGCTTCCAGCGGTTTGCCGGCGAAGTGACGATATAGTCCGCTTCCTGCACGAAGGTGGAGAATGTGCCGCTGCCATAGCTGCGGAAGCTGAACAAGCTTGAACTTGCGTTCTGCGCGGTGAGGCCTTCGCTGAATGTGATTGTGAGCGCAGTCCTTCCGTCTGAGGTGTATGAGATTTCGGCGGCCATGATGACAGGACCAATTCCATCGCCGAGCAGGCCGTCTACGGAGAAGTTAGAAACGGAATGGTCTTCGGGGTTTGTGTAAGTGTAAAGGGCGGTAATCTTTCCGGAGTAGGGTTCCAGTGAGCCGCCGGTAGAGATGGCGGGCCCGAATCCGTCCCCATCTGCGACTATTGAAAGTACGCGGTCGCCTTCGGCGTAGCGGATGTTTGCGGTCTCGTAATGCGTAAGCCCGAACGTGAAAGAGATGGCGTTGAGCACGCTATTGCCGCCGAGCGGCTTGTTGAAGCTCACCCAGACGCTGTCACCGCGGCCATCGCCATTCCTGTCGTAGATGAATGCGGTTTCAATCTGTGGAACGGGCGGTTCTGCGATGTTGATGTTTGTCCATGCGGCGCTCTTGTTCTTTGCGGCTGCCGTAGAAATCGTTATTGAACCATGGTTAATGGCGCCTGTTGCCTTGACAAAGAACGTGTTCTTGCCTTCGATGAGCATGAACTCGTTATTCGGTAACGGGTTGCCTAGAGAATCGCATGGGATGAGTTTCGGATCGCTCGTGGAGACTTGCACGGCGATGCCGCTATAGCTTGACGCCCATTCCTCGACGTAGGAGACGTTGATGGGGTAGATGCGGCCTGCCCAGAGCTTTTCTTTCTTGTTCAGGTTGATGGGGAGCGTGTCGCTATCGACATTGCGGCTGGCAATGTTTCCGAGCGGCTTCCAGAACTTGTCGAGGCAGAGCGTGTCTTTGGTGACTACGTCTGCGAAGCAGTAGCTTGAGTCGATGATGTCTGCAAATGCGATGTTCGGAAGTTCCGTCGGCGGGATGGTGAAGTAGACGTCCTTATATTCCTTCGGGTTGTTCTTGAGCGCCACACGTACATAGTATGTTCCCGGCGGCAATGCCTGCGTGCGTGAAATCGTTGTCGTGTTGATGGTGAGCATCGTGAAATCGTTCGAAATCGTGATGCCGTTGTAGTAGGCGGTGTCGAGCTTGCTTAACGCAACTCCTGTCATTGGGAGACTTTTCCCGAATAGCGAGAAGTTGGATGGACCGCGTTCCGTGCGCTTGGTCTCGGAGTTTGCTGAAAAGTCGCAGGCGAGCGTCTTTTCGCGGATGTTCTGCCACACTTCCTTCTTGATGAGGGTGGAATCTACAGAGTGGTCCGTGAGCAACATGCTGGATTCCACTTTGAGATCGATGGAGGTTCTCATCATGAAGTTCGACTGCGTGCGCTTGCGTTCGGCGTAGAAAATATGGAACGGATAAGTCTCGCCCGGCGTGAGTCCGAGATCGTCCAGGTTTACGGACTTCTTGACCTTTCTATGCTGGCCGCCAATATCGACTACAAGTTTGTTGTTAATGAACACCCATACGTCGTCGTCGCCATTGAATTCAAAGTACTGTCCTTTCACATAAACGAATTCAGCCTGGATTTTCATCGCGAATCCGTAGTTGTGGTAGCCCGGTGCGTCGCTTCCGCCGCTGATGGAATCGTAATGCGGGTTTTCGATGGTGTGGGCGCTGTCGAGCCAGCGGAAGTCGTCGAGCAGGAACAGTCCGCGTTCGGGACTTTCGTCGTCTTTCTGTCCGAGCCAGAAACCGTCATCGGTAAGCGTGAGTTCGAGGTCGCGGCAGGTGACGTTTGTATAGGAGTTCACGCCATCGCTGTAAAGCACTTCGGGGAGGAACCAGCTGTTCAAATGAGTGGAGTTCTTGCATCCGCCGGGGAAGTTCTTAGCCATCACGGGGACGCCGTTTGGGCCGAGCTGCTTTTCGACCATGCCTGTCATCGGGGAGCCTTCGCAACCGCCTTGGCCAAAGTCTTCGCTTGTGCCGGTACCGAACATCGGGACGCCGCGCATGTCAAAGCCCGTGCGGCCTGCGCCGCCATCGCCGTAGTTGAGCCCGTTCTTGGAACCGTCAGAATTCATCGAGCCGTCATACCAGTCGAACATCATCACGGGGAGAATCTTCGGGAGGCATTCGCCGAGAACTCCCGGATAAGCCGTGTGGACTTCTGGCGTTCCGTACTGGTAGGCGACAATCCAGATGGTGTCGCTCAAGGCGAGTGCCGAATCCAGGTTAATCGGCGCGATTGTCGCCAAATCCTCGGTAGAGCCATCTGCACTGATATACGTTGTACCAATCGTCTGCTTGAAATAGACGTTTGCGCTGACTGAAGGCTTGCTGACCTTGCTCTCGAACCAACCGCAGTACGGGGACGCCACCGGACTCATGTAGTTCTCGGTGTCGTTCAAGTACATGATGGCGTTCGTGTTGGTCCATGGGGGCAAAAAGCGGATGTGTTTCTTGGGCTTGACTGCGACCACCGGTTTAGTGTCGGAAATCGTCAACGTCTTGTCGTCGTTGATGACGATCCAGACGACCTGCTTTACGATGTTTGCTGCGTCTGTGACGTTATCCTTGTAGCCCGGGAATAACTCTCCCAAAAGCGGCTTGTTGTTTGGGCTCAGGTCCGTGTGGCATGTGTTACCGTTACAGCCTACTCCAAACTGTAGCCTACGGACGTCTTTCTTGCCATTAGCAAGGCGCTCGTTTGTGAATTCGATGGTGAAAGTGCCATCGGAATTTTTCTCAACGGCCTTGTACACGAAATTGCTTTCGTTGTCGGCATAGTACAAGACGTTGCCCTCGTAAATGATGTGTGCGACAGCAACCGTCTGCGCAAATGCGTAGGCACTGAAAATCGCCAAACACACCAAAACCCTGTAAAAAAGTCCACTGATCCTCATCCGTGACTCCTAAGTATTTATTCCCCTATCCCACAGTGTTTTCCCATACACTTTCAACGCCAAAGATAAAAATTAACTTTGTTTGTCAATGGTAATTAATTATTTATTACACTGAAAAAACGCTATTTTGTGAAAATTTTTGGCATTGTAAATTAAAATAAACGTATTGGCTGTTAGTCATTAGTTGTTGGTCAATGGTCATTGGTTGTGTGGAAATGTTTTTTGAAGCTTGTCATGCCCGCCTCCGAGCGGGCACCTCCTGTCTGTCGAACTAAAAAATCCTACCTTTACACTCGTAAATTCAAAATTGGAGATTAAAATGAATCGTGTTTACCTAGTTGCCACGGCTGCCTCCAACATGGAAGCCAAAGTCCAGGAAATTGTTGACGCTGTTACCAAGGCTGGTCTCATCGCTACGGTCTACAAGCCGCTCCAGGTTTTCAGTGCTGCTGATAGTGTTGCAGAAATCAAGGCCGGCAAGTCTGCCGTGCTCATGGAAAAGATCTGTGCCGATTTCCTCAAGCAGGATTTTGATGATGTCGATGCCGTTGTCGTCGAAGGTGCAACTGGCATGAACGATGTCATTGCTCACAAGTTTAACGATGACCTCGCCTCTGCCCTCGATGCGAAGATTTTTGCCGATGGCGAAGATGCTGAACTCTTCTGCCCGAAGCGTTTGCTCCGTTGCGAAAAGTGCCTCGCTGGCGACCTCGCCACACCGGCCGCTGAACGCCGCGTAAGCCAGGCCATGTTCCGCGCAAGCCTTCTTTCCAAGGCTTCCAAGTGCGTGAAGCGCATTGTTCTCCCGGAAGGCTCTGAACCGCGTACCGTGCAGGCAGCATGCCTCGCTGTCGAACGCAATATCGCCGTGCCGGTGCTCATCGGCTCGAAGGCAGATATCGAAGCTACAGCAAAGACTGTTGGCGTGAAGCTCCCGGCAAACATTGAAATTATCGAACCGAGCGCAGAACTTGCCGAAAAGTATGTGCCGACTCTCGTGGAACTCCGCAAGGCGAAGGGCATGACTCCGGAATCTGCCCGTGCCGCTCTTAAAGACAACGTAATGCTTGCTACGATGATGCTCAAGTTCGGTGAAGTCGATGGCCTCGTTTCTGGTGCTATCCACTCTACGGCTGACACGCTCCGCCCGGCTCTCCAGATTATCCGTACCGCTCCGGGCGTGAAGTCCGTGAGCTCCGTGTTTTTCATGTGCATGAAGGACAAGACCTATATCTACGGCGACTGCGCTATCAACCTGAACCCGCTTGCCGAAGAACTCGCCGATATCGCTCTCCAGTGCGATGACACTGCAAAGGCATTCGGCCTCCCGAGCCGCGTTGCCATGCTCTCTTACAGCACCATCAATTCGGGCAAGGGCCCGGATGCAGACCTCGTCGTGGCGGCAACCGCCGCTGCAAAGGCCGCCCGCCCTGAAATGCTCATCGATGGCCCGCTCCAGTATGATGCCGCAACAGTCGAAAGCGTTGGCGCCCTCAAGGCCCCGAACAGCCCGGTCGCTGGCAAGGCAACCGTGTTCGTGTTCCCGGACCTCTCTGCCGGTAACATCGGCTACAAGGCGGTGCAGCGTTCTGCTCACGGCACGATCGCTATCGGCCCGATGCTCCAGGGCTTGGCCAAGCCGGTGAACGACCTTTCCCGCGGTGCACTCGTCGAAGACATCGTCTATACGATTGCATTGACTGCTGTGCAGGCTCAAAAATAAGACCGTTCGCGCTTAGATTCATGTAGAAATATGTGAGCAGCGCTCACTCTCGCAACCGCGCCTCGTTAATACGAGGCGCTTGTTGCTCACAGAAGTAATAAGGACCGCGCGAAACCTTCGCGCTTGTCATGCCCGCTTTAAGCGGGCATCTCCATCTTGAAAAAGTGAAAAAAAAACGGACTTTCAAAGTCCGTTTTTTTTGTTTGTGTGTCATTCCCGCGAAAGCGGGAATTTCCTTGATAAAAAATTATTTCTTCTTGTTGGCTTTCCGTAGCGCTTCTATCGCTTTACGGATGTTCTTGCCATCTTCGAGGTGCTTTGGCGAGAGCTTGTCCCTGTGCTTGTAATCGATTTTCTTCCACAGCTCTTTTAAGTGCCAGCGGGCGCGCTTGTCTTCAAGAATGTATCCGGGGCGCACTCCTGCGTCAAGACCTTGTACGATAAATTCCATGGCGTCGTCATAACGGCCTTGGTCATAGCGCAAGTCTGCAAGGAAGTAGTAATTGTAAATGTCCTTGCGGTTCTGTTCGAGGGCCATGTTCAGGTATTTGTCTGCAAGTTTCTCGTCCGGCCAGGAGAGGATTAGCGGTACGTAAGGCAGCACAAAGTGCGCTCGCCCGAGAATCTGCCAGTCTTCTGCCGCAGTCGCGACATCGCGGACTTTACTTGCAATGCCTTCCTTGATTGAAGAAAATACGTTGCGCTCAGAGCCCCACATCGAGAGCGTCGAGGCGTAGACGTGCGCGATTTCCTTGTTCTCTGGGAACTTCTCATAGGCGCTTCTGCTAGCGTCCATCAGCGTATCCAAATGGAGCTGGCGCTTCTTCTCGTCGAACTGCACGAATCTGAAGCAGAAATACAGCGTTTTCACATAGCCTTCGGTTGCCGCTTCGAGGACGGTGGAATCTTCCATCGCTTTTTTGTACGCCTCTTTCATTATCTTTGCATTTTTCGCGTCGGCCTTGTCGCCCTTGGCGCGCAAAGCACGTGCCGCATAGCAGGAATCTGCTATGTGCAAGTCTTCGTTTGCGCTTGCAAAACTAATTGCAAGCAGCAATGCAAAAACAATGTTCCGCGTAATTCTCATGAATACGCTTAGACTTTCCAGTTCTGGAGCAACTTGTTCACCGTGGCAATGCGAGTCTTTTCTTCGTCAGTGCCGTGGAATGTCTTGAACAAGAGATTGCGGTATTCCATGAGTGCGGTACGGATGATGACTTTTTCTTCTTTTTTGAGCATGGTGATAAATTAATTAAAGGATTACTTGCTGCGTTTGCCCTTGCCGGAGAAATAGTCCTGCTGGCGCGTGATACCGAGAACGGCATGCCACAGGGTTCCGTTGGGGTTGATTTTCTTGCGTTCGCTCACGGCGTATTCTATAGGCACGTGCGAGAAAACGTTGTTCATGCTGCCAACGACCATGTCCGTCTTGCCTGCCATGCCTGCATGTACTGCGCTTTCAGCGAGCTGGAAGCAGAAAATGGCGTCAGTACCTTTGGCGGGGATGCTACGCACCGTGTAGCTCGGGTCAAAGTACTTGATGTTGATTTCCTTGCCGACGCTATCGAAATGTTCCTTGATCTTGCGGGTTAGGAATTCACCGATATCGTTCTTCAAGATGTTGCCACTTGCGTCCCTGCGTTCTTCCTGGTTCTTGAAAAGTTCCTGTCCGGCGCCTTCGGCGACGGCAATCACGGCATGAGTCTTGCCGCTGGCGTAACGGCTTTCGAGAGCCTTGAAGAGCCCGTCAAGCGTAAAAGGAACTTCAGGGACGAGGCAGATGTTCACAACTGTTGTTGCAAGCGATGCGTAGGCTGCGATAAAGCCGGAGTCACGACCCATGAGCTTCACAAGGCCAAGACCATTGAATGCACCGTTTGCTTCGATGTGGGCGCTGGTAATCACGTTTGTTGCGCTGAGCACGGCGGTTTCAAAACCGAACGTCCTGTCGATCAGGTTCAAGTCGTTATCGATCGTCTTCGGGATGCCGATAATCGAGATGGGCTGTTTGCGCTTCTTGACTTCTTCGGCAATCGCGTGTGCGCCGCGGAGTGTACCATCACCGCCGATGCAGAACAACACGTTGATGTTTAAGCGCATGAGCGTGTCGACCATGATGGCCGGGTCCTGCATGCCGCGGGAGCTACCGAGAATCGTACCGCCGTCTTCCTGAATGGCGTCGACCACATCCGGGTCAAGCACGATGGGGGAGTAACCGTAATTCGGGTTCAGGCCACGGTATCCGTACGGGATGCCAAAGATGTTCCTTACGCCATAGTCGAACCAGAGCACCTGTACAAGGCCCTTGATGACGTTGTTAAGGCCTGGGCAGAGGCCACCGCAAGTGACGATACCTGCACGCGTCCAGGCGGGGTCGTGGAAAATGGTCTGTCGGGGGCCGGCCACTTCGAGTGAAGGTACCGGGATGCCCTTCGCTAAGTATTCAGAGATGAGATTGACGTCAGTGGTAAGGCTGACCTTGTCATTTTCGGAAACGAAAGGAACGCCGTTCATCGGGGACTTAAGCGTGCCCTTGCCAACGGTTTCGATGGAAAGATCATAATCCAACGGATTCTTGATGATATCGTCCTGAGTCATACCGCGCCTCTTTGAAATTTTGTTTTTCCGCTTTGTGAACGGAATACATCAAAAAATATAGTAAACGAAAAAAAGCGAGTTGATGTTATTAAAGTTACTAGAATGTTTTGAAAATCTCTAGTACACTCTAGTAACTAATACCTAGTAACTCGTTACTAGCCTCAAATCGACAGACTCGGGAAGTGTATTTTTGTGCGGAGCCCGGGGTTTGCGTTTTCAAGTTCAATCGTCATGTTGCATAGGGTGCACAACTTCTTGACCATCGAAAGCCCGATGCCCGTGCCGCTTGTCTGCCTTGTCATCTCGTTTTCGACTCTGTAGAATTCCTGGAAGACCTTCTTCATTTCGGAGGGCGGAATGCCCGGACCGTAGTCGCGCACGGCGAGGTACATGTCGGTTCCCTTGATGCGGAGTTCCACGTTAATCATCTTGTAGTCGGCATTCTTGGAGAACTTGAGCGAGTTGTCGACGAGGTTCATCAGAATCTGCATGATGGCGTCACGGTCGATCATGAGGCTGATGTTGTCTGCATCCGTGTCCGAAGAAACCGTGAGTTCGAATCCCTGCTTTTCGACGTTCTTGCTGTAAGTCGAGACGAAGTCGTCGAGGACCTGCTTGGGCTTGTCCATGCGTAGCTGCACGTTCCAGCGGTTGCCATCGAGCTTCGAAAGGTTCAGCACGTTTTGGATGAGTCTCGAAAGGCGGTCGGCTTCGCTTGCGATTTGTCCATAATACTTCTGCTTCTTTTCTTCGCTTGCAACCCAGGAATTCTGCAACAGCTCGGCGTACATCTTGATGGCGGTGAGCGGAGTCTTGAGTTCGTGCGTAATGGCTGAGACAAAGTCCTGGCGTTTCGCGGCAAGCTTCACACGGCTTTGTGTCACATGATAAATCGAGATAAGGCCTATTGCAAGTACCGCAAGCATCAGGAACCCGATGAAGAAAACGAAATCTCCGCCGGGGGCGCGTTGCGTGGTGTACATCTTGAATGTGATATCTGAAAGGGGCGCCTGCAACGATTCGGAGAGAAGTTCCGTCGTGATGTTGTTGCGTTCACCAAAAGCGACAAAGGACTTGTTCTTGTGGAAAAACGCGAGCACGAGCGGGTCTTGCTGATTGCCCTTGGTAACGCCCTTGTATTTTTCGATTTCGTTTTTTACAAGGTTTGTGAGGTAGGCGCGCGCATCGACGATAAAGCCCTGGATGAACACGTCGTGGCCACGTCTCACCGTGCGGTGGAAAATGATATAGTTTGAATCGACAATTGCCTGGAAGAAGTCGATTTCGGCTTCCATGGAGTGCGTCGTTTCGGTGTTGATCAGGCGGACCAGAAGACCGGTTGTATCGAGCTTTGTCGATTCGACTCCGAAGGCGAAGTCACCGGTTTCGGTAATTTGTTCGACACGCGGTCTGTTGGCTTTCTTCTTTTTGCGTGTGCTTGCAATGTCAAGGTCCTGCTTGTAAATCTGGTCGATGAGCCTGCTGTCGTTTTTGCGCGTAGAGTCTGCGCTTTTCTCGGTGCTGCTTGATGTTGGCGCGTTCGCCGAAGACGAAATTGCGGAGAATCCGGATGTGTTGAGAATCTGGCCAATCTTATTGCGGATGGCAAGGCGCTTGTCCCTATCGACCATCGGAATCTTTTCGAGGACTCCATCTGGGAGGACTGGCGTACTCAAGTTTCCGGCTGGGTCCAGCTGGAAATGCCCGACAAGGCCAACATAGTGGCTTCTCTGCGGAAATTCCGCAAGTTCGGACATCGTGATTTCTTCACCGCCAAATACCGGGACCGAGCGGATGAATCTGTAGTCGGCGTAAGAGCGCCTGTCTTCAATCGCTAGGTCTGCGGTGATGTTCTTGTTCAAATTCTGGAGCACAGAGAACGCGTGTTCCTTGTAGCCAAAGAGCGACGACGTTTGCAGCTGTGCGTAAGAATGGCTTAAAAGCAATATTACGGGAATCGCAATAACGATAAAAATCGCCACAAAAATGAGACGATCTTTAGAGGCAAGGATAAGGCTCCGAAGAGCCTTGTACTTGCTAGAGAGGTATGTAGATAGTTTGTTTATACTGATTTCTCGCATTCTGGAGCCGAGCGCATCTGGTAACCTTCACCGCGGAATGTGACGAGCAGTTTCGGATGAGCCGGATCGTCTTCAATCTTCTTGCGGAGCTTGGTGATGTGGATATCGACTGTACGCGTATCCACAGATTCTGCATTTTCGTAGCCCCAGACCTTGCGGAGGAGTTCGGAACGCGGAATGGCATGGTCGCGATTGTTCCAGAGGTATTCAAGAATTTCGATTTCCTTGCGGGTGAATGCCAGCTCTTCCGTACCGCGCACGCCTGTGTATTCACGGAAGTTCACGCGGAGGTTGCCGGCAACAAGCTTGCCTTCGTTTTCCATCGTCTGGCGGCTACGGCGGAGCACAGCTTCAATACGTGCAAGGAGCATCGGCACGGAGAACGGCTTCGGAATGTAGTCGTCGGCGCCGAACTTGAGACCGTTGATGATATCGTCATCGGAATTCTTTGCAGAAAGGATGATGATCGGGAGGCTCTTGTCCTTTTCGCGAATCTTGTCGCAAACGGTAAAGCCGTCCATGCCCGGGAGCATGAGGTCCAGCAGTACAAGTCCGTACTGTCCGGAAAGTGCTTCGGCAAGGCCGCTTTCGCCGTCAACAACGTGTTTGACGCGGTAACCGTTGAGCTCGCAGAGGTCTACGAGGCCTTCGGCAATGGCAATTTCATCTTCGATGATGAGGATGTTTGTACTGCTTGTATTCTGAGTCATTCTTGGATACCTACTCTCTTCTAACCAACTTTTAATCTACAAAATTAAAGGGCAAAACCGCCACCGAGTTCAAATGCAAAGTGGCCTGCGTCAATATCGTCATCGTAGTCACCGCCGAGGTAGCACTTGACGTTTGCGTAAGCGGCAATCGGGATAATCGGGAGCTTGAAGCGGACACCGGCGAGCAAGTGGATGCCGATGCTCTTGGTGAGGCTTTCTTTCTTGGCGTAGTCGACAACCTTGTCGGCAAGTTGCTTTTCGTCAAACGAGAAGTCCTTGCCATTAGCCTTGGCTTCTTCGTACATGTTGTCGATGATGTTTTCGATAAACGCCTTGTTCAGGACGAACGTGTTCCAGTGCATGGTCAGACCGCCACCGACATACGGGCGAATCGGGAAGAGCGGGATGGAAATCGGGTAGGTGACGGAGATGTCTGCGTTCATCCCGACGTATTTCGGAGTTGCCTTGGCAAACGGAGTACCGCCAAGTTCAATTTCCAAAGGATGCTTTACCGGTTCACCTTCGTCATAGGTCCAGAGGGCTGCGTTATAGGAAGCAAACTGGATGTTGAAGGAAGCCTCGATGTCCACGAACGGGAGAAGATCGAGCCATGCCTTAAAGCCGAAACCCTGGATGTAGGAGAAATTGCCGTGGCTAAAGCCAAGCTTGCCTTCCAAGTTCACGTTTTCAGTCTTGATGTCTGCGCGGTCTGCAGCCTTGAGCTTGGTACCAACGCTCGGGGTGTAGTGGGCGCCGAAACCTGCAATAGCAAAAGACTGGGTGGCAAGCAGTGCTGCCGCTGCAAAGATGAGTTTAAAATTCATTGTTTTATGCTCCTAGGAATGTTTTCCATGAAACTAAATAATTATTTAGCAAAGTGGAGTTTACATTTTAGAAAATAGTGCTTTTTCGCTCATTTATGCTCAGGCTATTTGACTGCTGGCACGAATACAAACTTCTTTTCGCCTTTTTTTACGGTCACGTTGTCGAATTTGAAGATGTTGACCGTGCCTCCCATCTCATTTTCAGCAGCGATAGATACTTCGTGCGAACCCGGCTCGACGGGGATTCTTGTCATCTGGATGGAGTTCGGCAAGAAAAGCGCTATGCGGAGGTCCGCCTTTTCCATCTGGTCCTGTGCAATGTCCGTGCCGATGCTTGTGAAGAGGTTTACCCAGGCGTTGTCCGTCTTCATGGCCTTTTTCGCGGCCTGGGCTGCAATCGTGCGGAGCACGACGCGGATGGCGGTGCGGGTCATGGTGTTTGCAAAGTCGTCCTTGAGGTTCATTTCAAGTTCCTTGTCGAGAGCCATCACCTTTTCGGGGCGGACTCCGGACTGGTTATCCACGGTAACGTTGAATCGCTGGACGAGGCTTCTGAACGAGTGTGCTTCGGGGAGTGCAAAACTGATGTGGAATGTTTCGCCATTGCTTGCGCCTGCGACTGGCGGGGCGCCGATGTTGGAGCTTGTAATTTTTCCGGTCTTGCTGTCTTTGTAGGTGAGGTTCAGCATGCCACCGTTCACGTAAGTACCCGACATCTTGAGTTCGGTGAGGATGGGGGCGTGGCCTGCGTAAGCGACGATGATGATTTCCTGTCCGAGATCGTAAGCTTTTTGAGCTTTGGGTGTTTCTGTATTTGCAAGTCCGAGAATTCTGATGTCGTCTTCGCGGTCGGTGCGCTTTAGGCTTTCGATGATAAATTCACGGGCTTCTTTCGGAAGATTCAAAATGTTTTCGCTGTATGCCTTGACTGTCTTGTAGTAGGCGATGGCCGCTTCATCCGGTTCTCCCGCCATTTCGTAGACGATTGCCGTGAGGTAGCGCAAAAAGCCGTTGTCGTTTGTCTTATCGTTATCTTTCTGATAGAGTCCCGTCATTGCCTTTTGTGCGCGGCTAACCTCGACCATGGCTCCGTCGATGTCCTTTTGTGCGAGGTAGTTCATGATCTGCATTTCGTGGAGCACTAGCACTTCGAAAGGCCTTGCCCTGTACGGGCGGACGTTGTCGTTTGTTACAATGGCGGCTGCTTCGTTTGTTATGGAACGTGTATAGAGGTCGTCGTAAATCTTTTCGGCCTTGTCAAAGTTTATGGCACTTTCCTTGTAATTTCCGTTGTAGTGGTAGAGCACGCCCAGGTCGTAGTAGTAAAGGAATTCGCTGTTGTCGCCATAAAGGTCTTCTTGCTGTTTCTTGACCTCGGCAATAGCGGCTTCGTAGCCACTGTGCTCGAATACAGGGGCTAGAGCCTCGTAGCGGGTCATGGACTTGTTTGCACAAGCTGAGAAAAGAAGCGATGACGCAAGAATTAGGATAAAACGTTTCATAGAAGTAAATTTATATAAAAAGTGCTCGCAGAAGCGAGCCTTTTAAGTTATTAGAACTTAGAGCTTTGATCTTAGACGTTTATGCTTAGAATACTACTTTTCGGTAAGCTTTCTCAACAAAGTTCTAAGAGCGTAGCGGTCTAAGTTCTACCAACTATTCAGACTAGAACTTCACGCTGCTTTTTGCGACGTACTTCTTAATCTTCTTGTCGCCAAGCCAAACTTTGCGGTGGCTCTGGATGTCGGTAAGTTCCATGTCGATCTGGTAGTAAACCACCTGTTCGCCGCCCTCCTGGTCGATGATGGAGTTGATGGTGCCGGTGAGCATGAGGTCAGCACCGATTTCCATGCCGGCGTCCTTCTGGGTTTCTTCGGTCACGTTGCCCTGCTGGTCGGCAAGTTCGTCGCGGAGGTCGCCGCGTTCGTTGGAGTTTGCCACAAATTCGGCCTTGCCGGAATTGATGAGGGCGCGTTCGATATCCTTGATGAACGTTTCGACGCGGATGTGCTCATGGCTCTTGTTGCGGACCTTGCCAATCACGATTGTCGGCACGGAACCTTTCTGTGCGGAGAACTGACTGTACCACGGACGGCCAAGGCAGTCGTTGATCATTTCTTCGGCGACGAGTCGGGAATCTGTGTCGTTCCAGCTGCCGGAAAGGTCTGTAACGGAATTTGCGTCGAGACGGGTGACTTTTTTGCCGCCATCGCTTGCGCAGCCGGTAAAGAGAGCAAAGCCTACGCAAAGGGCGAAAATCCAAAGTTTTGACATTTTTTTCTCCTAGATAAGAAACATTATGTTATAAACATACAAAAAAACATTAAAAAAAACTCCCACAAAGGGGAGTTCTTTGAAAAAAGTTGCTGAATTGCTTAAGGATTAGCGTTTTTTCCTCTTGCTTGCGGTTGCATCGAGATGCACTTCAGCCGTTTCTTCGCCAACAACCTTCACGAGGGCTTCGGCGCTCTTGCGGTTGCTGCACTGGGCGCGCACAACGTGGTCACCGGCATCGAGGTTGTGGACAACGAGTTCTGCACCATCGGTCTTGTCAGCCTGTTCGCCATCGACGAAGATGAGGCAGCGCGGCGGATTCGTCGTAACCTTGATGTGGCCCTTCGGAATCTTGGTGCTGAAGTCGAAATTGTTACGGCTGTCCTTGCCCGGCCAGATGTTCACGCGCTTGTTCACGAGTTCAAAGCCCTGGTCGATGACAACGAGCGTCTGGCGGCCAGACTTGACCTGTGCATCCTTGATCGGGCTCTTGCCGAGAGGTTCACCGCCGAGGAACACGTCGCTGTTAGGCGGTTCAGTGATGATGTTGATGGTTGCGGCCTTGCCGCGCGGAGGTGGATCTTCTTCGTCAGCGACTGCGGTCGTGAAGAGGAATGCCATCATCAAGGCAAAAAAGAAAAGCTTTTTCATGGGTTGTACTCCTGATTAGCATGTAAAAAAGTTAGTTCACTCCTAGAATTTAATTCTTTTTTTACAGGACAAATGTTAAAGTGCCGTAAAATGTGCGTAAATAATAGGTGTAAAAATGGTCTAGTTTAACTACTTTTATGTATATGAAAGCTCTTTACCAGAAAATTCGCAGTTTACAAGGGAAAAATTACGGCCTTTACAAGTCCCTGGCGGACCGCTCGTGGGATTTTGGAGACTTTGTGCTGGAATTCCTGCATGTGCAGGGAGACCCGTACGCACCGGCATCTCGCGTGATGATTAAAGCGAGTTTGTTAATGCTTGGGTTCCCGAGCGAATGGGGTGGCACGTTTGAACGCCGCTTGGCATTGAGCGATTACCTTTACCGCAGGCTTTCAGCACTTGTGCGTGAAAAGTACCCGGATAGGGATGCGGCGGTCGTCTTTGACACTGCTGGACCTGAAATGCTAGTGCGAAACGCGCTCTGGGTTGACAATGGCGAGCTACGCGCTTGCTTGCAGGTGCGCTTGCCGGGCGACGGCCGCAAGATTCAGGCGGAAGATGCTGCCGAGATTTTGACGATGGTCTTGCCGGACCTGGTTTCGGCGGCACTTTATAATTCGGGAGAATCGAAGAAGGATGGCGTAGAGCCGGAACTTGTCGAACATTACCGCGTGCTTGCCGAGCGCAAGGAAATTTTGTCGCAGCTCGAAGAACGTGGGCTTTGTGCGTTTGTGCCGGATGGCGCCGTGCTCCCGCGTGCATCTGGACTCAGTGAACTCCTGATGGAAGGGGCTGTCCCGTTTGTATCGCCCGAAGAAATGGCGGTGACGCTTGTTGCTAATGGCCGCGAAATCCGCGGTATGGGAATCCCGAAGGGAATCACCGTGATTTCGGGCGGGGCGTTCCACGGAAAATCGACGCTTTTGCAGGCCTTGACGAAATCGGTTTACCCGCATATTCCGGGAGATGGCCGCGAAGGCATTGTCGTGAGCGAATCGGCGGTGCGCGTGGGCGTCGAAGACGGCCGCAGCGTGCGTGGCACGGACCTTTCGCAGTTTGTGCGTGACCTGCCGGGCGGAATCTCGACAAAGAACTTTACGACTGCCTGTGCGTCGGGCTCGACGAGCGAGGCTGCGAACTTGATGGAAGCAATGGAAGCGGGGAGCGATGTCTTCTTGATTGACGAAGACTCTTCTGCTGTGAACTTCCTCATTCGCGATGTGCGTGTGCGTAAGCTCTTGGGCGATGACCGCGAACCGCTTATCCCTTTGACGGACCGCATTCGTGAAATCAAGGGACGTAGTTTTATTCTGGTGGCGGGCGCTTGCGGAGACTTTTTGGACTTGGCGGATAACATCATCGTGATGGCATCGTATAAGGCGGAATGTGCAAGAATCAATGGAAAGAATGTGGCGGCTGGACTCGGTGATAGTGCTGTTGGCTCGGCTGCCGGTGATGGTGCAAAAGTTGTGCCGGGGTTGCCCGCATTTGTGGAACCTGAGTGCCGTGACTTTGCGGAATACGTGAAGCCATTGCTCCCGTCACTTCGCCCTGCGTCTGCTGTGGAGCGCCAGGTGAAAGTGAAAATCTCGGGCGATACATTGCTGCAAATAGGTTTCCTCGTCTCGGATACGTCTAAGGCGGGTGCGCTTGTGGATAAGCAACAGAGATTCGGTGCAGGCTTTATGCTATTGAACCTCTGCCAGAATGCCGCAAGCAACAACGATGCTGATGGCGAATCGGCGAAGGCGACAATCATGGAACGCATCAATGCGCTCTGCGAAAAAATCAAGAACGTCGGGTTCCGCAACTTGCCGCAAGGACTCAGCCGTGAAATGAGCCTACCGCGTCCGATTGATATCGCGTGCGTGCTCTATCGCCTGCGCGACAACGGAAGATAAGGAATACCTCTCGACAAAAATGTCCACACCTGAATCATTTTTTTGAGATATTTGCCCCATAATAATTTATTTTCCGAAAAGGTATTTAAGTTTTTGGGGTGAAAATATGGAAAAACAAAAGTTTGCGCGCGTATTTTTGAATGCCGCGCTTGTTTCTGCTTTGAGTGGAGCCTCCTTTGGGGCATTTGCTGCTACATCGAGTCCGAACGTGAGTCTGGGCAAGAATCTCTATGTGGCGGGGGCAGTCAATTCCAACTGGAAACCGGAAGTCTATACCGATGGAAAGCTCGACTTTAACCAGGTCTCGTCGGTGTCGGATTTTGCGTTGAACGTGGGCGAGGGTCCGACAAAGCTGTTCATCACGTGGGAGACGCGCGGTGACGAATCATGGGCTGGCGAAAAATATGTCCACGCGGCAAGCTGCCAGCATTCCGTGGATGCATCGGCGAGCCTCCAGAATTTCAAGGTGATGACGTCTGCGAATTCGACAAACGGCGTCGATGGCGACTGGGAGACTGTTGCCGAGGTGGGCGAGAGCGGTGCCATGTCCCGTGGGCTTGCAATTGATTTTGCTGGGAAGTCCTGGTTCCGCATCGTGGCGGAATCCCCGGTGAAAAATCTCGAAGAAGTCGGCGCTTACGACATTAGCGATGGCGCAAATGATACGTGGTTTTTCATGGGCACGAGCATCAGCCAGATGGGCATGAAGCAATTTGCAGTCGATTCGAATTTTGCAGAGCTCGTGCATGCGCGATTCCCGGAGCGCTATCCGGCGATGCTTCGCGGCGGTATTGGATGCGTCACGAGTCAGGGAGTTGTCGATGCGCTCAAGTATTATGCAGAATATGTGGGGAACGTGAGGTATTGGGCCATTGAAATGGGAACAAACGATGCTTGGGGCGGCAGTGATGCAAATGTGGCGACGTTCACGAAGAACTTGCAGACGATTATCGATACGGCGAAAGCGCATGGAATTACTCCGATTATCGCGCGCATGATTGCGACGAATCCCGAAATTGCTAAGTGGCAGGTGAACAAGGCTTACCTCGATGCGATTGACAAACTCACTAAGGATAATGAATTGCCTGCCGGTCCTGATTTTTACAGCTACTTCTTGGAACATCCCGAAGAACTTTCTACAAGCGATGGCGTGCACCCGGCAGAACCTAAGGGCGGACAGTCGATGCACCGCCTGTGGGCTGAAGCCGTGGCGCCTTTGTACAAGGACGATCCGTGCGCCGGGAGACCGGATGTTATTGGTTGCGGAGGCACTCCACTTCTGAAAACGCGCAATGTGAATTTTGCGTTGCCGCAAGTGAGCATGAATGGTCGTGAAATTTCAATTTCCGGGCTGCGTGAAAACGACCGCGTGACGGTCATGGATGCAATGGGACATGTCGTATGGAACGGCTCGGCGAGTGTTTCGCCTGGAATGTCGCAAGTCTTGCAAAAAATGCGCGCAGGGAATTACTTCGTAAATGTTCGCGGTGCAAATAGCAGTTACTCGACGAAGATATCTATCAAGTAAAAATTGCAAACACTCCTTTTTGGAGTATTCTATTTTGTGCCGAATTTCATCGATTTAAATGACAAAAGGTGACTTAAATCACCTTTTCTGATGTGTCATTTTTCATACATTTTATAACTTTACCCCACATTAACCTATTTTTATAATTGGTGGCTAAAATAGTGGGGTGTGGTATGTCGATGTCTAAATTTACACAGATGCTCTGTGGAGCTGCGCTTGGATGTGCAGTTGCCTGTGGTAGCGCATTTGCTATTACGGCAAACCCTAATGTGAGCATGGGCAAGCCCCTCTACGTTTCGGGCGAACTGGCCAGTTATCTAAATCCTCTGGCCTATACAGATGGTAAATTGGATTCGAATCAAGTTACCATTGTGAATGATTTTGCCTTGAATGTCGGCGTGGGACCGAAAAAACTGTTCATCACATGGGATACGCGTGGCGACGAAGCCTGGATGGGACAGGATTACGTGTATGCCCAAGGCTGTTTACATAATTGGATGATTGGTGCAACCTTGCAGAATTTCAAGGTGATGACATCTGCGAATTCGACAAATGGCGTGGATGGCGACTGGCAGGTCGCTGCTGAAATTGGCGAGAGCGGTGCGGCATCTCGCGGTATTGCAATCGACTTTGAAGGAATGTCCTGGTTCCGCATATTGGCTTCGACTCCGGCAATTTATTTGGAAGAAGTCGGCGCGTTTGACATTAGCAATGGCGGTGACGATACGTGGTTCTTTATGGGAACGAGTATCACGCAGATGGGCATGAAGCAGTATGCCGTGGACTCGAACTTTGCGCAGTTAATCCATGCGAGGTTCCCGGATCACTATCCGGCGATGATCCGTGGCGGTGTCGCTTGCGTGACAAGTCAGGGCGTTGCCGATGCGCTCAAGTATTATGCGGAATATGCGGGTAACGTAAAGTACTGGGCTATTGAAATGGGTACAAATGACGCTTGGGACGGTAGCGGCTTTACGGTCGAGCAGTTCACGCGGAACATGCAGATGATTATCGATACGGCAAAGGCGCATGGGATTACGCCGATTGTTGCACGCATGATTGCAACGAACCCGAAGGCCTCGGGCTGGCAGGTATCGCAGGAATTCCTGGATGCAATTGACAAGCTTGTCAAGGATAACAATTTGCCGTCTGGTCCAGACTTCTATAGTTATTTCTTGGCGCATCCAGAAGAGCTTATGGAAGATGGCGTGCATCCGGCGAATCCGGTAGGCGGTCAGGCAATGCACCGCTTGTGGGCCGAAGCCGTACTTCCGTTGTACGAAAAACGAAGACCTGAACCTGTTGTTGGCGCTGGTGGTTCTATGGCAATCCAGAAAACGCGCAATGTGAAGGTGGTAATGCCGCAAGTGAAGGTGGAGGGCCGCTCAATTTCGATTACACGGTTGAGTGAACCGGTGTCTATCAGTATCGTGGATGTGACGGGTCACGTTGTATGGAATGGACGAATCGGAAATCCGGCAGATGGTTCCCTAGAGTCCTCGAATATTCTGAACGAAGTGCCTGCGGGAAATTACATTGTTAAAATCCGTGGCGCGACAACATCTTATAAGACTAGAATTTCTATTCGTTAAAGAGAAGGAGCTGAGGCTCCTTTTTTTGATGCATTCGCTTTGTCCGTAATTTTTGCTTTTCTGTCGTAAGAATTAATCTGCCGTGTTGCTAATTTTGAAATTTCGCTTTATATTACGGATATGACTTTGTTAAAACATTTAATGTGTATTTTGCTTGCGCTTAGCCTTGTGGGCTGCGCTGTGAGCCGGAACCCAAATCCCATGATTCGCTATGCTACGAATACGGGGGTGACTTTAGCGGGGCCGGGTCTTGCTGCAGTATGCATTGCAGGTTCAATTGATAACGACGAACACACCGATGAGGATGCCGCAAGGCTTGGAATTGCAGGTCTTGCTGCTGCTGCCGGAGGCTTTGCCATTGGAGCTATTCTCGGTGGAACCGTTGGATTTTTCAAATGGATGTTCAACGGCTTTGAAAATGATGATATCCCCAAAGCTGATCCTTTGCCAGAAGAAATTTTACCGCCCGCAAATTCTGATTCTGAATATGGTGCAAAATTAAGGTAAATTCAGAATCCTGGGATTAGAAATCTATATTGCGAGTATGAGTTTTTTGAAGCTAGTTGTTTGCATGTTGCTTGTGTTGAGCCTTGTTGGTTGTGCGGCGAGTAAGAACCCGAACCCCATGATTCGTTATGGAGCGAATACGGCGACGACAATGGCTGTACCCGATTGGTTCGTAGCAACGAATGGTAGTGGTCGTTTCCGTGCAGTGGATGTAATGGATGTTCGCCTGTTTCCTCTCAAGCTTGTTGCATTGAATGCTGCTGGGGTAGGCTTTGCAACTGGTGCCGTGCTTGGCGGAACTGTGGGGTTCGTCAAATGGATGATCAACGGATTTGAAGGTGATAAAGTCTCTAGCTACGGATCGTTGCCCGAAGAAATTTATCCACCAGAAAAGTGATTAATGAGCCAAATGCAACTTTCGGAGAACCTTTCCTAAGAGCTCGTTCAAAATGTCCTTAGCATCTTTACTGCCGAGGTAACGCTGGACGATGAGCGTGAGCGTAAAGAGTGCTACACCTGCGGCGCAAGCGTAAACGACGAGCGTTACAAATCCTGCATTGCGGACAAAATCTCCCGAAATGTGATCAAGGCCGACGGCGGCTGCAATCATGATGCCGAATGCAACGAGGGCACGTGCCATGTTGAGGAGCGCATCCTTCATGCCATCGGTGCCGTTCTTTTTAGCCCACATGAAGATCATTGAAATCACTTGCAGTATGGCGCCTGTAGCGCCGATGATCGGGACGCTCTTGATGCCAAGACCCACTTCGGGGGCGCCAAGCAAAATGTAGGCGGGGATGGTTGCTGCAAAAATGCCTGTGTTCAGAAGTGTCGGGACCCACATGCGTTCGCAAGCGTAGAAGCTGCGGACGAGAACGGCTTGCAGGCAAAGCCCAAGGCTTACGGGCAAGTACCAGCGGAGAATTTCAGAAATCGCTTCGGTCGTTTCGCGGTGGAACGCGCCACGTTCAAAGAGGATGCGCACGGCAGGGAAACTCAAAGCCCACACGGCGACAACTGCCGGAATCAAGATGCAGAACATACGCGAGAGGCTTTTCCAGATTTTGCGGTTGAGTTGCGGGAAGTCGCCTTCCTTGACGAGGCGCGCCATGTCGGGGTAGCTTGTGACGCTGACCGAAAATCCAAAGACCGCAACGAGCGTGTACATGACGCGGTAAGCGTAGTTGAGACTCGAAATGCCGCTCGTGCCAAAGTTGGCACCGAAGCTTCTGATGATAAATTCAAGGCCGAACATGGAACCCACGCCAAGGGACATCGGAAGCATCATCTTGAAATAGCGAATGATGTCTGGGTGCTTGGGTTCAATGATAAATTCATAATGGACGCCACCGCGCTTGGCGCCAAAAATCTGGAGTGCGAAAAATCCGATGAAAGCACCGACGGGTACGCCCCAGGCGAAACCGGCGAGACCGTAATCATTGCCGGTGTAATTCGTGAGAGCGAGGCCTGCGGCACCGCCGCCCACAATTGCGATGTTGTAAATGAGACCTGTGAGCGATGGAATTAGGAACTGCTTACGGGTGTGCTGAACGGCAACGAGGATGCTACCGACAAAGATGAAAATCTGCCCCGGAAGAATAATGCGGCCGTAGTAAGTGGCGCGATCCAAGAGTTCGGGCGTTACGCCATCGACGGTCAAGAGCGCAATGAGTTCTTTCATCCAGATGAACGCGGGAATCACGAGAATGAGGAGCGCAAGCCCGAAGGTGTTGAGCACGTTGCTGAAGAACTTCCAGCCGCCACGCTCGTCTCCTGCGACTTTGTAGCCCGTGAAAATCGGGATGAAGATAATGGACAAAAATCCGGTGCTGACAACGTGGTTCAGGATGTCAGGAATCATGAAAGCGAGGTCGAGTGCGTTTTTTTCGAGCGACACGCCGGCGGCGTGGGCGAGGAGCATTTCACGGAAAATCCCGAGCACGCGGCTCAGGAGCATCGAAACGGCAACAATAATAGCGGCTTTATTCATGTTGACAGAAAATTTATATATTTCTTATCATGAAAAAGATACTTTTACTTCTTACTTTCCTCGCCCTTGCGGCATTTGCCCAGAACTATGACACTATTGAACCGGAGAAGAAACTCCAGCGTCCGGTCTATAGTTTCCAGACGGCTGCGTTCGGCCTTGCTTTCTGGAGTAACTATAAAGACGATGTAAAAAATCCGGAAAAGGATAAGGTCACGGCGTTCCCGCTTATCCGCTACGGTCATATTTGGGAAATGACGACCCACGGCGCTATTACGGCGATTTCGAACTGGCATGCCGAATTTGGCACGGACTGGGAACTTGAAGGCAATATGCTTATCGGTGGACGTTTTTCTCCGCTTGATGAAATCGTAAGTCCGTTTGTCGGCGCCGGTATTGGTCTTGGTTTCCAGGTTGACGCATTCTTTGACGACTGGATTGGTGCTTTCGGTATGTGCTTGGGCGGTGAAGTCGGTTTGAACTTCTTCCACAATTCTGCCGTTCAGCTCGAAGCCGGTTTCGGTTTCAACATCCTTGCAACGAAGGTGGACTTTGGCAAGAGCTTCAAGAGCTGGAACCTGTTCTTCGGTGTGAACTACTAATTTTTAAAGCAAAGGTTGCGCGGCGAAATCGAGATGCTCGCGCAATTTGATGCTGAAAGGCCCGCCTCCGGCGGGCTTCTCTTTTATACGAGATG
>NZ_DGUZ01000010.1:132831-166091 GCF_002394865.1 Fibrobacter sp. UBA4297
CTTGACGGGGACGAGCGGGCTTCTCCTTTTTATACGAGATGCGCGCGTTTTTATACCGCGATTTTGAAATCGTTTAGGGTTGTGCGGCGGCGGAGTTTGCCTTGCTGCTGCAACCGCTCAACAAGGATGCTTGGGCGTACGTGGAATACGCCAGAAAAATGCTCGATGCAACGGCGTTCGTTAAAGCGTCCACAGCAGATGAGTTCGCATTCTTCGGCTTCGGAGAGGAGAAGGTCTTGTGCAAAATGAGAGGCCTCGAGTTCAAAAATTTCTTCGGGGCGAGCTGCGAGCAATTCAAGTGTTTTGGCTGTTTTTGCGGAATGCGAGAGTGCGGGTTGCGAGTTTGTTTGTGACGCTGTCGTGAACGGCGTCGCGAGTGCTGGCGAGAATGCGCCAAGTTGCAGGCATGTGGTGTGCTTTGGGTGTAATAGCATGTGCCCGACGGCATGGAACAAAGCTTCCAGAAATTTGGAATCGTCCATCTTGGTTGTCGGGAATTGGATGACGGGGCGAGAACCTCTCCAGTAGAAAGCGCAAATGGGTGTGGGTGCCGTGAGGAACGGTTCTACTTCAATGTATTCAATGCCGTTGTTGCGGAGAACTTCGCGAACTGTCGTGCGCAAGTTTTGTCTGTGAAGATAAACGTTCTTGCGTAAAAATTTTAGGTTGGCAATGATGGCGTTGCGGTCTGGCGTGAAATCTGTTGCCAGTCGCTTGACCTCGCGTTCTCCGAGGCGAATCCAAGCGGCGTATGTTTGCGGGTTTGCGGATTGCAGTGTGGTGCTGTAGAAGTTTTCGAATCCGGCGATGCTCCCGATTTGCATGAACTTGAACACGGCGCGAACAAGTTCTACGTCTTTTACGTTCTCAGGTATGTGGCACATCTTTTGCAATGTGCGTATTGGGAATTTGCGAACCCACATCAAAATGTTATTGAATTCTTTTTTGCTTTTAAGGAATGCTGGGAGTTCGGAGTGGTTGTCGAGAGCGTTGTCGGAGGTGCATTCGGAATCACTACCGAAGGCAAGCTGGAATGCGACTTTTGCTTCGTCGCGATTGCTTTCCATGAGGCTGCTGCGGGAACAGCCAAGACGGCGCAAAAGTTCGTCTTGCGTGATGTGCTCCCGTTTTTGAAGTTGCTTAATGGATTCTTTCAAGCTCATGGTTTTAAAATAAATAATTAACGTGTTAGGTGTCAAATTTATTTCAACAATTCTTCGGGGACGCATTCTGCCATTGCTTCGTAGGCTTTAGCGCTCGGGTGCAAATGGTCGCCCGAATCGAACCCGTTGCTGAACTGTTTCGGGTTGTCGTGACCGCGGACTGCCTTGTCAAAATCGACGCAGCCGTCAAAATCGGGGGCGGTGCGGAGCCATTCGTTGAACGCCGTGCGGATGATGTCGCGGTTTTCGTTGTAGGTGCGCCAGCCGTAAATCGGGAGGAGCGTGCCGCTGTAAATCTTGAGCCCGAGCTTGCGCGCATGCGTAATGTAAAGCGAACGCACGCCGTTGATGAGGTCGTCGGCCGTAGGCATGTCGCTCCAGGGGCGGAACTTGTTGACTTCTACGCCGACAGGGTGAATGATGTCGTTGATGCCGTGCTGCACGATGACAGCGCGTGCGCCTGCCACGTTCATTTCGATGGGGAAACGCGTGGCGCCTTTGAGGCCGTAGGCGGCGTAGGTGATGCAACTGTATTCGCGGAGAATGCGCGTGCCGCTTACTGCGCGACGGATAATCGAAACGTTGTTGAAGCCTTCGCGTGCACAACGCAGCGTGAGATAATCGGGCCAGTCCTGCGCTGTAATGGAATCGCCGAAACACACCAGCGCGAAGTTCTTTTCTTCGGTGAAAATGTCGATGGTGTTGAGGAAATAAATCCAGTTCGTTTTGCGCGTTAAGTCGTCAGGAAGTGTTGCGGACTTTGCGAAATTGCCGTAGCTGTACTTGCCGCCCGAAAGCGGGCCCGTGATGGCCGTGCCTGCGTTCATCTGCGTGAAGTCCGCGAAGTACAGGCTTACATCGAATGTTTCGCCTGCGGTCACGTCGAATGGTATTTCGTCACTCAAGATTTCTTCACCTGCGGGGATTGCGGCAGAAGTTTTTCCACCGAAAGTAATTGCTGTAGGCGCGTACTCAATGTTGCTTGATGCATTGGCGAACTGCTCGCGGGATTTGGCGGAATGCTGCGAGGACTGCGCGGAGCTCGCCGGGGAATGTGCGACATATGCTTCGGAAATTGTCACGGGTTCCGTGCCGGTGAGGTTCGAAAAATGGAACCGCAACTTGTTCCCCGAAAAGCACGCGCGAATCGGGTAACGCAGCGTCAAGTCTTTGGCGTAAGTCGCTTCTTTGCGGTCTGTGATAGAGGTGGCGTTTCCCCAGCAGGCAACCCATTTCGAAAATTTCTCTGGCATATTGACTCCGCGAATGATTGCAACAGACAAAAATAGAAAAATGTAAATCCGCTATACCAGTCGGCAAATCGGCAGCAGATACAAGAAGCATGCGCACAGCACGGAACTGGCAGGGGCATTGGCCGCTGCAAGCACCATCGCCGTCGCAACCGACCACGGCACAAGCGCAATCACCGTCACCGCCGTATCATAAAGATCAAGTGCGTGGGATTTATCCTTGACGATTGCGTTTGGCTTATCGCCAGGTTTAACTGTGTCGCAAAATTTTTTAGCGCCCGAAGCAGAATTCGTGTCAAGATTTTCCGTGAGTTGGTGAGTCAGAATGATGGTGAGCGTCTGGTTGCAAACAACGCAGGCCGTAACGCAAGAAGCCACGAGCGTCGCACAAAAAGAGTTTGTCTTGGTCGCGATTTTTTCAACCGCTGATTTTAGGGGCGCAAGCATTCCGGTCTCCTTGAAAATCCCCGCATAGCAACCCGCAATAACCACGATCCAGAATACATTCAGCATCGAAAGAAGTCCGCCGCCATTGATCATCGGCGCAAGTTCCGGAGTGTGGGCGTGGAATCCAAAAACAACTGCTCGCAATACATCGGCAAGGGAACGGTTTTCAACAACGAGGGCGAACGGCAACGCCGCGAGAGCGCTCAGGAGCAACACCCGCGAAGACCGCACCCGGAGTACGGATAAAATAACCATCAAAACCGCAGGGAAAATGCACCACGGCGAAAGACTGAATTCCTTTGCGAAAAGCGCTCGCACCGGTTCCGCCGAAAAATTGCCCGCAACATCGCTTGCCACGCTTAAACTCCCCGCAGCATTAACGCCGCTTGCGTAAGTCAAGCCGCCCGCCACCCCGCTTAAATCATTCGCGAAACCGCCGAGACCAACAACCAGATAAATCGCGCAACTCAAAAGCAGCGGGAGCCAAGTGGTTTTCAGCATCCGCCGCACATTCGCGTAAATATCCGTATTCGTGATGTTCGTCGTCAAAAGCGCCATCGAAGAAATCGGCGAAATCCTGTTCCCGAAATAGGCCCCCGCCAAAATGGCGCCGCCCACCCAACAAGGCGACACACCGAGCGCATTCCCCGCCGTCGCGCAAACCACCCCCACCGTTGCCGCCGTACCAAGCGCAGTCCCCGTCAAGAGCGACATGGCGCAATTCAGCAGGAATACCGCAAGCAAGAAACCGCTCCCGTGAATAAACTTCACCGAATGCACCACCAACAGCGGGATTACACCACCCGCCCGCCACAAGGCCGTCAACAGCCCGAGCAGCACAAACAAAATAAGAATCCCCTTCGCCGTGACAATGCCTCGCCCACACATGGCAAGCACACGCCGCGCCCCATGCCCCCGCACCAGCGCATAACCTACAAAAAGCGCAAGCCCCGCCAGCATGGCAAACACCAGCTTCACCTTGAAGGCAAACGCCGCCACCAAGACTGCTA
This sequence comes from Fibrobacter sp. UBA4297, assembly GCF_002394865.1. NCBI lineage: Bacteria > Pseudomonadati > Fibrobacterota > Fibrobacteria > Fibrobacterales > Fibrobacteraceae > Fibrobacter > Fibrobacter sp. UBA4297. The sequence goes on from NZ_DGUZ01000010.1 coordinate 136,702, forward strand.
CGAACAAAAGAAGTGTACAAAGCTCAAGAAACATGGAGAGGTAAATTTAGATTTAAAAATTGCACTTTTCCATAAAATCAAGTTTGCACTTATCCCTATAATAGGCTATATTCTTTTATGTACCGTGCCAAGCGGTGGTTAATTTTTATATGGAACAGTGCTTTTTTAATAATATGTCCGAGAAGGTCGTGGATGACCTTCGTAAAACGGTCGTTCCTGGTTCCCGCTTGTCTATTGCTGCAGCAAGCTTTTCCCTATACGCTTTTGAGACATTGAAAGATGAACTTTGGAAAATTGATTCTTTACGGTTCATTTTTACTTCAAGGACATTTGTCAAGAAACAGGTTTCAAAAGAAAGTAGAGAATTTGACATCTCCCGTAACGCACGAGAACAAGCACTCAACGAGGAACAGTCTGCCCGCGAGCGTTCGCTGTTCGGTAGCGAATTTGAATTGAAGTTGCGTAACCAGCTAAACCAGAAGGCGATTGCGGTGGAGTGCGCGGAATGGATCCGTCAGAAGGTAAAGTTCCGGACGAATGTTACCGACTTGAATTTTCAAACATTCATGCATGTAAAGCAACCCGACGATGACGCACTTTATACGCCGTTCAACGAGTTTTCGGCGGTGGGCCTTGGTGTAGAAAAAGGCAACAACATTTCCAATTTTAGCATGAGGGTTTCGGCGCCTCTTTCAAATGACTATATCAACAAGTTTAACGAATGTTGGTTTGACGAATCGCAGTTTGAAGAAGTGACCCAGGCGGTCATGGATAGCATCGCTACGGTCTATAAAGAAAATTCTCCCGACTTCATTTACTTTGTAACGCTCTACAATATTTTCCATGAATTCTTGAACGACATTAGCGAAGATGTTTTGCCGAATTCGGCGACGGGTTTTAAGGAAAGCGCTATTTGGCAAAAGCTTTACAACTTCCAGAAAGATGCGGCGCTTGCTATCATCAACAAATTGGAAAAATACAACGGTTGCATTCTCGCTGATAGCGTGGGTCTCGGCAAGACTTTCACTGCACTTGCGGTGGTCAAGTATTACGAGAATCGCAACAAGAATGTGCTGGTGCTTTGCCCCAAGAAGTTGAACAACAACTGGATGACCTTCAAGAACAACCAGACAAACAACCCGCTTGTTACGGACCGCTTCCGTTACGACGTGCTGTATCATTCGGATCTCTCGCGCGATTCGGGGAGCACGAATGGCCTTGACTTGAGCCGCATTATTTGGAGCAATTACGACCTTGTGGTGATTGATGAATCCCATAATTTCCGTAATGGCGGCACAGCGACGGGCGAGGATTTTTCGGTTCATGATTTTGACGACGATGTCGATCGCAAGGAAAATCGTTACCAGCGCTTGTTGAATCAGGTCATTCGCAAAGGCGTGAAAACGAAAGTGCTGATGCTTTCGGCAACGCCGGTGAATAATCGCTTTAACGATTTGAAGAATCAGTTGCGTTTGGCTTACGAAGACGATTCGGAAAAGATGGATTCTCTGCTGAATTTGAATAACGGCATTGATTCTATTTTCAAACAGGCGCAGAGTGCTTACAATGCGTGGGCAAAACTCCCTGCTTCTCAGCGAACAACGCAGGCTCTTCTGGATACTTTGAATTTTGATTTTTTCGAGCTGCTTGATTCGGTGACGATTGCGCGTTCCCGCAAGCATATCGAAAAATTTTACGACATCAATGAAGTGGGTAAGTTTCCAGAGCGTTTGCCACCGATCTCGGAGTCTCCCGAGTTGACGGATTTGGTGGGGATTTCGTTCGATAGCATTTACTTGCTATTGAGCCAGTTGCAGATGAGCGTTTATAGTCCGGCGAGATTTGTGCATCGTAGCCGCCTTGAAAACTACATTGATAGTTCTGAAGAAAAGGATTTACTTTATGGTCGTGAACTAGGTATTCGAAAACTCATGAGCATCAATATGCTCAAGCGTTTGGAAAGTTCCGTCTATTCGTTCAAGCTGACATTGAACCGTTATTGTGAACTGGTTCAAAAAACAGTTGACAAGATTGAGAGGTACAAGAAGAGTATTGATGCTGGCAATGCGACTGCGGATGCAGATGCTATTTACGATATCGATTGCGCGGCCCTGGAAGATGACGAATTTACCGTCGGCAAGGATGTACACTTCAATTTGGCCGATATGGATTACATTGGTTGGCTGAATGAACTCCGTCAAGAATTAAATGTACTTGCTCAATTGCAAAAAACGATTGAACAGCTTTCTCCTGAACATGATGCAAAACTTCAGACGCTTTATGACCGAATTTGCAACAAGATAGAAGCCCCAATCAATTCTGGGAATAAGAAGATAATTTTGTTTACTGCATTTGCCGATACTGCGAAATACCTTTATGAACAGCTCTCTGCGAGATTGAACAAAGAGTATGGAATATATACGGCTTTGGTGACGGGCGATATGGATGGCCGTACGAACCTCCCGAATTTGCGAGCCGATTACGATATGGTTCTGACGTATTTTTCGCCGCAGTCCAAGGAACGCCATTTGCTCAGGAACGTTGTTCCAGGCGATATCGACTTGCTGATTGCGACGGACTGCATTAGCGAAGGCCAGAACTTGCAGGATTGCGATTACCTAATCAATTACGATATCCACTGGAACCCGGTGCGCATTATCCAGCGCTTTGGCCGTATAGACCGTATCGGCAGCAAGAATGCAAAAATCCAGCTGGTGAACTTTTGGCCCAACGTGAGCCTCGATGAATACATCAACTTGAAATCTCGTGTGGTCGCCCGCATGAAAATTTCGGTGATGACCGCGACCGGCGACGACAACCCCATCAGCGCCGAAGAGAAGGGCGACTTGGAATACCGCAAAGAACAACTGCGCAAGTTGAAAGAAGACGTAGTTGACCTTGAAGACATGAAGGGCGGCGTGAATATCGTGGATTTGGGCTTGAACGATTTTCGCATGGACTTGCTGCAATATCGTGAAACCCATCAAGAAGTTGAAAATGCACCCACGGGAATTTATGCGCTCGTGCATGCCGACGAAACAGGCGAATTGCCGCCCGGCGTGATTTACATTTTGCGCAACCGCAACAACGCCGTGAATATCCGCAGCAAGAATCGCTTGCACCCCTTCTACATGGTTTACTTGAAACAAGACGGCAGCGTCGTTTGCAACCATCTTTCGCCGAAAAAGATTCTTGACCTGATGCGCCACGCCTGCCGCGGGCTTGCCTCGCCCGACATTGCACTTTGCAAGGCCTTCAACAAGGAAACTGCGGACGGTCGCAAGATGGGCAAGTACAGCGACCTTTTGCAGCAGGCAATCGCCTCGATTATCGAAGTCAAGGAAGAATCCGATATCGACAGCCTCTTTGGAGAAGGCGAGACCACCGCACTCACCGGCGAAATCCGCGGCTTGGACGATTTTGAACTCGTGACATTCCTGGTGGTAAAATGATAAACCTGCCCTCTTCGACATTCGTGGGCAAGGTGGTGCCCAAGGAAAAGTTCTACAGCAAGTGCGCCGTAAATACGGCGACCAAGAACCTGTTTGTCAAGTATGTAGAACAGATTGTGTGGCAAAACAAGCTGACTGCGCAGACCATGGCCGCCGAAAAGGGTTTGCTGGTAAACGAAATCGATGTCTTTGAAGTCAAAATGAAATCGTTCGATTGCCCGCGAAAGTTGTTTGAATTTATTGACCAGAATTTACACCACCACAATGTATTTGTCTTGACTTATGACGACAAGGCAAAACTCTTCGTGAACTTCAAGGAAAAAGAGAAGGACGAAGTGTTTTTGGAATCCTTCGAAACATCGTGGAGACCTGCCGACGAGCCCGTATTTAATTTGTTTGGCAGCAACATGGACGAAATTTACGAATCCATCGTCCGCAGTGCCGCCCCAGATTACGTCATTGCGAGCGAAGCGAAGCAATCCAAAACATCATTAAAAGACTATATTATACAAAGTAAACAAAATGCCAAAATCCAAGCCCAAATCGAAAAACTGGAGAAAAAACTCGCCAACGAAAAGCAGTTTAATCGCCAGGTGGAGATAAGGGCTGAGATTAAGAGCTTGGAAAAGGAACTATGAGTAAGTCAGATTTTTTTGTCGTCATAACAATCGTATTGATGATTATTACATTATTTTCTGAAACAAATAGAAAATATATTTTGTATAAATTTTCATTATTAGAAAGATTGATAGTCTTACTATTTTTTATTCTGTTACATGTTTTAGTATGGTCTGACAGATTTATTTGGTGGAACGATACTCTTTTCGATATTCAATATTTATATAATCATTATCCCAGTTTGCGACATGCAATTTCTATTATGCCGATAGATTGTTATCCGACGCCATCGACATATGCGTATATTGTTTTTATCGCTATTTTATGCTTTGTGTGTATAGATATCGCTTATGGGAAATATGCAAAAAAATATCATGATAAAATTATTGAAGAATTTCATTGTTTTATTCAGGCTGAGAAAACATGGGATTTACTTTTATTGATTAAAAAAGGAATTTATGATGATGTTTTGAATTATTTGAAGGAAAAACAAAAAATTGAAACGGAAAGAAAGAAAAAAACTCGTTCTAGGAATATCAAGGAATTAAGAGAATTAAGGTTGGAAAAATATACATGCCAGTCAGAAATCAAAACATTTGAGTCAAATTTCTATGAACTAAAAAAGAAAGGAAAATTATTGAAGAAAAAGATTTGTTTCTTTGAAAGAAAAAAGCAAAACAAATCCAATTATATAACGCAGAAAAAAAGAGAGTATTCTGGATGTAAAGCAAAAAGGATCGTTTCAAAAATAGGCCATTTTATTTTAGATAGTTTAAAAAACATAGCTTCTTTTGTAAAAAAGAAGGCAATCAGTATAAGAACAGCGGTATGTTGTCAATATCTAAGGTTAAGATTGGGATATATAATAAAAAAAATGTGGAAAATTAACACAATGCTATCAAAGAAAAAGAAATGGCTTAAAGAAAAGGAAATGTCGTTTTTGAGTCTTAAAGATTTTGACTTGTCAAATATTTATGTTGATCAGGAATGTGACGAAAAAATTCGGAAAGTGCAAGAAAAATACTCATTTGCATATAAAGCGTTTGAAGAATTTATTGAAAATGAACTATTTGTTGAGAAAACGATAAATATTCAGCCAACTTTTTTTTGCCAAATAATTTCCATAATGGCGAATCGGGAAAAAGAGGAATTTGTTCGAAGAGTTTTGAGATTTTTATTTGAAAAGAATAATTCGCTTTTTTTTAAAGAAGTGAATGCGGCTGAAAAAATTGCATTTGATAGCGGTTGTTGCTTTGGAGATAGTTATAAGATTTTAAATTCTTTTTTGGATGATATAAATGTAGCAGTAAAAAATTCAATATGGCGTTCTATCGCTGAACCAACAATTGTTCATTTGCGAAACGAAATGTTAAATAGCAACTCATACTTGTTACGGGGAAAACCAGATAATGATGATACTGAATCTATTTGTTTTTCTGATTCAAAAGTATGGATTGCGATATGCTTCTTTGATATTTTAATGAACTGTGCTATAAAAGACGGAATTGATGATAATGTTTGGATTTCGTACTATTCTGATTTTACAGAATTATTATTGAAATGTATGAAGAAATCAAATGTTGCTAATAATGAAAAAACACAAGCGTACTATCTTATTAAAAAAATGGTAATTAATTTAAAAAATTTAACAAGATATGCGGAAATACAAAAGAATGAACGGCAAATAGAACTTTTAAATTTTTGTAAAAAAGATATGTCCGCACACATAAAAGGAGCGAATGTATTAAAACCTTCAATAAGACTAAAGCTTATAAATGCTTTGTGATAATTCCCAAGTACACTCCATAGATAAGGCGACATTTGAATATCCTGATGTAGTTTAAACAAATGTTAAAATTTACCACGAATATTTTAGGAAGAAATGATGTCTTACAAAAAAATTGTAATCGCTAAAATTGCATGGTCTTCAGAATATCAAGGTGGCCCAGTTTTTGGGAACCATAAATATTTAATCAAACAAGCAAAAAAGAAAAAAACTCTAAAGAAAAATGAGAATGGGTATTATGCGCTAGCGTTGGGCCATGAAGCATATAACTTTCGTCCATATAAAGGGGTCGTATATGCTTATATACCACCGATAGGTGAACAATTTGTTCCGCCCAAGCCGGCAGAAAAGGATGATTGGCTAATAATTTTTGTTTCCAGGATTTCTGGCAATGGAGAATTGGTTGCTGTCGGGTGGTATGAGCGAGCCTCATTCTGTTGGAATGAGGAACTTGATGAGGAAGACAGTCAGTATTTAATTCGAAAGGAATATGCAGATAATCCCTCATTTCCCTTAGATGGGGATAACAATCATTATCATTATTGCGTTGAAACAGAAGAGCTGAACGCGCATTTTATTCCTGAGGAATATAGAAAACAATTTAAAATTGACAAAAGGTATGAAAGGATTGTCCAACGCAGTATAGCTTATGCCAAAGGAAATAAAACTGTAATAAGTGAAGATAACAGACAATATTTAATTGATTTTGCAAAAAAAGTTACAGCCTTTAAAGTAGATAATAACGATGCTGATTCGGATGCGTTATCTAATAAGGCGGCAAGATTTATTCCTCCTCGGACAGAAACAAAAAAGAGTATTGAGGAAAGCGCAATATTGTGCGCGGAATCTTATTTCAAATCGTTGGGTTACAAAATTATTGATGTTCAAAAAGAAAATTTAGGATGGGATATAACCATCCAAAGAATTATAAATCGTAAATTGGAAGAATTGCATGTAGAGGTAAAAGGAACTAGTAGAGATGAGTTCCACCTGTTTCTTAGTAAAAACGAATACAATACCATGTTGTCTGACGATAACTGGCGGATTTTTATTGTGAAAAACGCTCTGTCAAAAAATAAAGAGTATGACTATTTAGATAGAAAGGACTTCATGAAACTATATTTTCGCGAGCCCTTCTGTTTCGAATGCCAAAAGAAGGAAAAATTATAGTTTTTTCAACATAAAATCCGGCTAAAATTATAGATATTTCAACATGCGGCGCGATTTTTGCCGGAAAATGGCGAAATTTCGCTAAAATCGCCATTTTTTCATTTCAATCGGAAAGAAGTTTTCTTTCATTCAAATCTCTTGTTTTTCCTTCAAAAACAACCTATATTACACACAGTGTGTAATATGTCGAGGTCTTGTATGGACGTGTCGGAATGCCCTATCTGTGATTCCAGGAATATCGAAATTAAAGAAAAATTGAAGGAAGTTTTGGTCCCGATGGCAAAGTCTGCTTTGCAAAAAGTCCGATTTTGCCACTGCAACGACTGCAATTCAGATATTCGTCTGAGTTCTGATTCACATAAAATTGTTGAACAGAGAATAAAGGAAAAAGCAAACGAAAGCATGCCTTCGTTGATTGAAAAAATCAACAAGGCTGGCTATTCTGATGCCCGCCTGGAACGCGCCCTTGATCTGGCGCCCCATACCGTGAACCGCTGGAAACAAGGGAAGAAAATATCCGCAGCTGTTTTGGCTTTAATTCGTTTTGTTGCTTCCCAGCCCAAATTGATTGATTTCGCCGAAGAAGGCTTTGCCGATGGTGATTTGAAACTTAATGTTGAATAATTGAAGGGAAATCATAAAGAATTAGACCATCAACAACCGATATAATTATATATTTCGGACAAAGGTATCCCATGGAAAAGATGAAGTTTGAAACTCCCGATATGGCGCAGATGAATGTCGAGAAGATTGCCGCGCTGTTCCCGAATTGCGTGACCGAAAGCAAGGCCAAGGATGGCAAGTTGAAGAAGGCGGTGAATTTCGATGCGCTCAAGCAGATGCTCGGCGAGAGCGTCGCGGAAGGTGACGAGTCCTACGAATTTACCTGGGTCGGCAAGCGCGACGCCATGGTAGAAGCTGCGAAACCCATCCGCAAGACGCTGCGCCCCTGCGTGGAAGAATCCAAGAACTTCGACACCACCGAGAACCTTTACATCGAAGGCGACAACCTCGAAGCCCTGAAACTCCTGCAAGAAGGCTACCTAGGCAAGGTCAAGATGATATACATCGACCCGCCCTACAACACCGGCAACGACTTTATCTACAAGGACGACTTCCGCATGGACAGCGCCAAGTACGCCGAAGAAAGCGGCGCCGTGGACGACGAAGGAAATCGCATGGTGCAGAATTCCGACAGCAACGGCCGTTTCCATTCCGACTGGTGTTCCATGATTTACAGCCGCCTGCTGCTCGCCCGCAACCTGCTCACCGACGATGGCGTGATATTTATCAGCATCGACGATAACGAACAAGAAAATTTAAAGAAAATATGTGATGAGGTATTTGGTGCAGATTCGTTTATTAATTTAATTGTTGCGAAAACAAAAGATAGCTCTGGAGCCTCTGGTGGCGGTGAAGACAAGCGTCTCAAAAAAAATGTTGAATTCGTATTATGCTATGGTAAATCGAATTTTAAAGCATTTAATCCAGTATACGGAAAAATTCCGTTACCACAATACATTAAAGAGTATAATGATTCAGGAAAAAGCTTTAAATACACGACCGTATACACTAAATTAGGAGAACGAACATATTATAAAACGATTAAAGATGGATCAGGTGCAGATATTCTTATATATAAGCATTCTGGCTACGAAACAAAGAGCGTTTCTAAATTAGCCGCAGAGTTAAATCTTTCCGAAGAAGATGTTTACAAGAAATATTTAGATAGAATTTGTACAACAGAAAATGCGCAGACATCTATAAGAACTCGTGTTCAAGAAGCGACTGATACACAAGATACCCTGTACTCTATAGATTATTACCCTGTATCGGGTCGCAATAAAGGGGCTTTGACAACCATTTATTTTGTTGGTCCACAAAAACGACTGATAAATTGGTTTAATAATGTTTGTATTAAAGAAGGAGAACGCGTTTTTAAAAAAGAAAAAGTTGGAACGCTATGGACTGATTGCAATTGGAATAATGTTGCTAGAGAAGGCGACGTGCCTTTTCCCAATGGAAAGAAATCTTTAGATTTTATAAAAAAAATTTGTAGCCTTGTGACCCAGCCAAATGAAAATTGCATTGTTCTAGATTTTTTCTCAGGGTCAGCAACAACAGCACATGCGATAATGCAAATGAATGCCGAAGATTATGGAAATCGCAAATTTATACTTGTTCAACTTCCCGAAGATCTAGATATTGCGAAAAAAGAATACCAAGGAAATTCAAAAGAGATTGTGGAGAATTGTATTAGTTTCTTAGATGAAAATAAAAGAGGACATACAATATGTGAATTAGGCAAGGAACGCATCCGCCGCGCAGGCGATAAAATCCTCGCAGAGCAACAAGCCAAAGAAAAATCTGCCACCGACAAAACAGACCTGTTCAATAGTGCAAGTAACAAGTCCGCAACCGCAAAACCGTTGGATATCGGCTTCCGCGTCCTGAAAATCGACGACTCCAACATGAAGGACGTCTATTACTCCGCCGGCGAAATCTCCCAGCAAGACCTTGTTGAGCAAATCAGCAACATCAAGGACGGCCGCACCGACATGGATCTCCTCTTCGGTTGCCTCGTCGATTGGGGCGTGCCGCTCTCGCTCCCCATCAAAACCGAAACCATCGAAAACCTCCAAGTCTATAACGTCAATGACGGCGACCTAGTCGCCTGCTTCTCAAGCGACATCCCCGAAGCCACCATCCGCCAAATCGCAGCAGCCAAGCCCCTCCGCGCCGTCTTCCGCGACTCCAGCTTCAAAAGCGACTCCGCCAAAATCAACGTCACCGAAATCTTCAAAACAATCAGCCCCAACACTACAGTCAAGGTTATTTAACTATGGCAAGCAATCCGAGTGATGAAACATTAAACAATACTGAAACCATGCCTCCTCAGAATGGAGAAACTGCTGTACCTCCGCAGGACGGAACTGTGGATGGCGCTGCTGAGGGAGCTCCTCCTCAGGATGGCGGGACTGCTGCACCTCCGCAGGACGAAACTGCGGTTGATGCTGCTGATAATGCGCCGCCTCAAGATGACGGAACCGGCGACCTCCCTCAGGGCGATGCTGGTGGGGCTCCCGATATAAATGATGATATTGATGGACCTTATAACGGGAATTGGGATGAGAAAAAAGTTGATCTAAGCGAACTTATACCTAAATTTGAAAAAAATAATGAATCTGTTATTGACAAAAATTGTGGATTTTGGGTTACGATATTTGTTTTCTTTGCCTTAATTATGGTGTTATTCATAATAGGCGTTTGTGTTTTCTTTTCGCAAGATCCTCCTGATATTCCAGAGAATTGTTTGCAATCGGCTAAATTTTGGTATGTTGTAATTCAGAAAATTGGTTTTATAGTGTGTGTTCTTTTTGTTTTTATGCCCTTACTTAAATTATTTTGCGCTACAATAGGAATGATTAATAAGAGTCAGGAGAATAAATCTATTCGAATGGTGCAAGCCTTACGCTTTTGTTATGTATTGAAATATTTGGGAAAAATTGATAGTGAACTTATGAAACCATTATTAGGTGAGGAAGAAATCCAAGAGAAGAAGAAAAATTCAGAAGAGGATACTAGTATATCCACAAAGGAAGTTGCAACTTTTTTAGAGAAAATAGAACCTATAACCAAGTGGTTTGTTAACTTAGTGAGGAAATAACATGCCATATATAAAAAAAATCGTAACTAAATGTCCTCATTGTGGACAACGCGCTTTTGCACCAATACGTTTTATAAGTGATGATTCTCTTGTTATGGGGGTTCTTGATGCTCAAAGTCGTGAGGATGTTGCCAACAGAAATATCAATTTAGGAGGTAATGGCATAGCAGTGTATTACAAAAGATGCCGCAAATGTGGATTTATGGCTCCATTTCAGGCAAGAATTGTTGATAGGAATGGTGAGCTGTGAACTTTCTCTAAAGGGATGCTCTATATAAGTTTTTCAATATTTGGGAATAAGATATCATGAATGATTCAAATTATACAAATATAAATAGCCGCATATTTTCTAATGAATATGACATTAGAAATAAGAGCATTTTTTTCATTCCCCGAGAAACTGATGCGAAAGGAAATATTGTTTATCTTCAAAGCATTCATTCGTTCTCAAAAATATTAAAGAGAAACGGCTTTGAATGTGTATATGAGAAAGGTGAAAATGTATCGTATCTCGAACAACATTCTATTGATGTTTTTCTCCCAACAATAGCAATTTTGCTCGATTTTTATCTTGAAAATAACGATGTAATTAATCTAATCATCGAGTCAGTAAAAACGTATATCTCGTCTGTTTCTTTCCCCAAAGATGAAAAAGTCAATGTACGCTTTGGAATAGAAATTGTGGACAAAAAGAATAATACAGCAACAAAAATAAATTATGATGGTCCTAAAGAGGGTGTCGATGAAGTTAGAAAGTGTATAAAAGAATTGAAAAAATGATACAGAATGCGGCTCAAATGACCATAAAAGAAATAACGACTCTCTATGAAAAAACTGTGGGAGAGGCAATAAATTATTTAACTTTTTGTAGGGATGTTTCTTTACAAAAGAAAGAAATAGAAGATTTAGAAAAAAATGTAGGAATCTTTAAGAATTTCAAATGGCAAGCAAATAGAGACAAACAAGAAAAATTGTCTAATTTATTTTTTGGATGTCATAATTATTTAAATTCAGTAAAGAATTGTATTGAATCAATTGTTCTTCTAAAAGAGAATCAGCCAGAACGAGCTTGGGATAAATTGATGAATGCAGAAGAATTTTATTCTTGGGCATCAAAGGTGAAGGATTGTCTTTTGAATGAATTTTGCTTAATGGATTATATGAAAAAAATGGAGGAGCTATTGTTTCCTCATTTCAAAGTATATTCGAGTCTAGGCTTTACGACGACGAAGGGTGATTGTAGCGTTTGTTCGAAGAAAATAGATGAATGCGAACATATCGAAGGTAATATTTATTCAGGTTTTGCTTGCTTTGAAAAAAACAAAAAGGTTTTGGATATAGATCATTCAGCTTTAGTTGAAAATCCAAGGGATCGCCGATGCGTTCCAATTGAAATATCTGAAAATGGCAAAATGATAAACTACTTCACATTGAAAGAAATGCGAGATTTGAATGAAAAAGAGAAAGAAGAATGTGCAAAAGGGCATCTTCAAGCAAAATGGGCTATGATGCATTTTGAGGAATTGGACATAAATTAAGATTATTCTTATGGGAAAACATGCCTCATTAAATGGTCATAAATTGCAAAATGGTGTTTTCGTAACGCCATTGAATTCTATTGAATCTTTACAACCATGTAGTTGGTTTACAGAACGCCTGCCGGAATATCTTTGGTTGGGCTTAATTTTAAATTCATTTGAAGAGCGAAAACTTGGATTGAATCGGATAATGCAAATGATGCAAAGATTTATTTTTGCTTCAGATGCGTGGCCTTTTCCTACAATGTCAGGATTATTAGCTTTAAATGATTCTCTGCAAAAAAATATTTTTCAAATTATAGATGATTTAGATTTTAGGAAAGCTCTTGCACCTCTTTCGCTTATATACACGTATTCAGAATACCCCGTTTTCTCTTCTTATTTTTCAGAGAATATTGATTTTGAAAATCAATCTGCGATTTTAGAATCCGTTATTCGGAAGATGGCGGATCATCAATCTAATTTTGCTACGGATATTAGATTTTGCGTTCTGCATTATAGGATTGTTTCGGACAAAATGCATTTTCCCATTGATGTGTTAAGAAGATTCTCTCTATACCCTTTAATAGATCATTCTGAAGAAATAATGCGATCGATTAGGCCTATGATTAGAGCTTCAGAGATGCAATTTTTACAAATAAATCAACAATTTATAGACGACTTTTGGGAAAAAAGTGGAGCTATTTTTGAATGTAAAGGTTTTGCGTTGGACTACACAAAAGAAATTTCTGATGAAGAAGTAGATAAATACACAGCGTATATAAAAGATGTGTTTTATTATTATGGATCTCTGTATAGAATAGCTAATCCGTTAAATGAAAAGATGCTTGTAATGTTAGGATTGGCGACTTATTCGTACAAAAGGTTTCTTGAAATTGTTGAACATAGTTTATATAATTCAATTTCAGGACGTTCGATTGTTCGAGTTCTTATAGAAGACTTTGTGATGATGAAATTTCTTTTGAAAGAAGAGCAAAGAAAGTCTGACATATGGGAAGAGTATCAATCATATGGAATGGGGGGATTGAAACTTGTTACAGAAAGATACGCGGCAACAAATAAATCTCCTAGTGAAAAAAGCCATTTAGACTTGCGTTATTTGAACATCCTTGTCAATGTATTTAAAAATCGTTTAATGCAAAATATGGATACAAGGATGTTTGAAGGGGAAAATATAAAGAAAAAATTTGAAGATGTTGATGAAAAAGATTTGTATTTTATCTACGACTACGATTCTGGTTTTGAGCATGGTTTATGGGGTGCGATTAGAGAATCTGCTTTGTTAGCTTGTGATACTCCAGGGCATCAGTATCACTGTATCCCAGATGTAGAAAATCTTCAAAAGATGAAATCTGTATGGTACGATGCGGTTATGGTGATGAATAAGACCATCGGACTTTTGATTGAAGAATTTGGCATTTCAGATGAATTGAAAAATAGGATGAAGGAAAATGGGCTGTAATTTATTGATTGAGTCCATAAAAAAGATTCAGCAAGAATATCTCATGCTATTGAGAAAGTATGAGTCTTTTGATGTTGATGGAGTTTACTCTATCCAAAACGAGTGTCAGATATTTTGGCTACGACACAAGCGAGAAATAGATTTCTTTATAAATAATTATCCATACGAGTTTGATACATGCGTGTTTATTGGCGGAATGTATCTAAATGTGGCTAGTAAATCACTGTATCCCTTCTTGACATTTGGAAAGAAACATCTTGTTGATGATCCCGTAGCATTGTTGTCCACTAATGGTTCTAAAGAATATTTTGCCGAATATCTAAAACTCGCCATTGCTGATGATATAGACATTATTCAGAATCATAGTGACCAGGTGCTGATTTTACCATTGTCATATTTGTTTGTTGACAAGGAACTTTGTGAAATAGGTGCAAAGAATTCTTTTTGGCATTTATTTCCCGAAGAGGGAATGAATGAAGATGAATATGGGCGTAGATTTCATTCGTTAGATGAAGTTATAGAATGTATCGGAGAGGAAAGAGGTCAATGTCTTTTTTTGAAATATGAAAAAACGACTTTAAAAGAACGATACTTAGAACATTTGGATTCGTTAGGCTTCCCAGTTCTTGATGGAAAAGATTGCGTAATGCAATTTTATGGAATGTGCATGGGTTTATTTCTCCAAACAATGGTAGTAATGACGTTTTGTACGCATTATTGGGTGTTTCCCTTTATAAGGGATCATAGCTTATTCGGCTGTTTCTGCCTTCTTATGAAGAACATGTTGAAGCAGAAAGAGTTTGCAAAACTAAAAACAAGTCTAAATAAGGCTGTAGTGTTGAAGCTTTTCTATGGGCTTTTTGAGTACGAAGAACTAGAGAACTTAGATGATTATTTAAAAATGTTAAATGATTCAAAATTTGAAACAATTGTGTTTAATCGCATGCAAGAAGAGAATGTAGAATGCTGCGAATCCGGTAGTTTTGCAAAAGTCAATACTGTTTTAATTGAAGAAATGCACAAGAGAAATATTCCATGTGTTGTTTAGCTCCCCTTGACGGAGGCTCAAAATAATTATATAACAAACAGTGCCTTGCGGTTGTTTTTGGCTTGTCTGCAAGGAAAGGAGTATATGAAATTGAGTCCGAGTTATGTATATTTTCACTGCAACTTGATGGAGGCATTATGCTTTTTAACGTAGAAAAGCTCATGGGCATAATCGCGTGCATTATGAAACGGATTGACGAGAAATCCATCAATTACATGAAGGTCATCAAGTTGATGTATCTTTCGGACAGGTTGCATATCGATAAATACGATTCGTCGATTTCTAACGACGAGTATTATTCGATGCCGCATGACCCTGTTCTTTCTAGGCTTTACAATCTTATCATGAACGAATCCTGCGACAAGTTCCAAAAGGAATGGGACAAGTTCTTTTTGCGGGACGGATACGATATCGCCATAAGGGATACCTCGGTCAACGAAAAGATTCTTGAACTGTCCCGTGCCGAAGAGAATACCATTGGCGAGATTGTTGACAAATACGGCAGGATGGACAAGTGGGACTTGGTGAACAATGTTGCGGACAAGCTCCCTGAATGGGAAGATCCGCAGGGGTCTTCTATTCCGTTGCCGCTACGCAAGATTATGGAAGCTTTGGGCAAGGACAAAAAAGAGATTGACGTGGTCCTTGCAGAAAGAGCAATCTACAAAAAAGAGTTTGCATAGCTATGTTTCTGCCGTAAAATGGACTTTTTCTGAGAAAATTGTTGAAATACGTTCTGTGAATAGATTTTTCGTAGCGTATTAGGCACCTCCAAAGCAAGGTGGATATTATCCTCTTTAACGAAAAATAAGTATCTTTTAAATTATACGGAGGCATTATGATCCAGGATTCATTCGAATTTGTCGTGTACATGATCCACGCTTGTGCAAACAAGTGGAATCAGCTGCCGTCCGCTGTATATAAAAAACTTAGGGATTCCGGTTGTATCCAAAAGTTCCTTGTTCCCAATTACGAAATAATGCACACGCAAGGGACTGATTTTGTCGTGAGCGATATCGAGGAATATTTGAAAGTCCGCAAGGTAGCTATATGATTGTTGCCTTCATTACGCAGAAAGCGATTGATTCGTTGCTGACGTTTGTTTCTGGCGAAGAGGTTTAGCTTATGGATGGCGAAGTTCTAGAGAAGGTTTATCAGGAACGCCTGGAAGAACGGATTATAGCGCATTTGGCGCAGGTGCGTAAGTGTTCGCTGGAAGAAGCTATGGATCTTTATTACCAGAGCAAGCTTGCCGATAAAATCCATGAGGGCGTTGAAGGCATCCAGTATCTTGATTACAAAGTCCTTGTGCAGATACTTGAAGAAACAGAACTTTCTGCAAAACATTCCTAATTTTACACTATGAAAATCCAGTTCAAGTACCAGCAGTTCCAGGCAGATGCCGCGAAGGCCGTTTGCGATGTTTTCGCGGGGCAACCCTACCTGGAATCGAGCTACTTGATGGATTCAGGGACGACCAAGCTCTTTGGCGGCAGTGTGCCTGCCCAGAGAGGCGTGACCGGTTTTTGCAACCAGCGTCTGGTGCCCGAGCTGAGTGATTCCAAGGTGCTTGCGAACTTGCAGGCAGTGCAGTCTGCGAATCTTTTGCCGCAGTCCGACAAGCTGGAAGGCCATTACAACCTGACCATCGAAATGGAAACGGGTACGGGCAAGACCTACACCTACATCAAGACGATGTACGAGTTGAACCGTGCCTACGGCTGGACCAAGTTTATCGTAGTGGTGCCGAGTATTGCCATTCGCGAGGGCGTCTATAAGTCGTTCCAGATCATGCAGGAACATTTTCTGGAAGAATACGGCAAGTCCATCCGGTTCTTTATCTACAATTCGCAGAATTTGACTGAGATTGACCACTTTGCGTCGGACAGTCACATCAACGTGATGATTATTAACTCGCAGGCGTTCAACGCTACGGGCAAGGATGCGCGCCGTATCCGCATGAAGCTGGACGAGTTCCGCAGTCGCCGCCCGATAGACGTTATCGCGAGCACGAATCCGATTCTGATTATCGACGAGCCGCAGAGTGTCGAGGGCAAGAAGACGAAAGAGGGCCTTGCGGAATTCCAGCCGCTGTTGACTTTGCGCTATTCGGCGACGCACCGCAAGGACGCCATCTACAACATGGTTTACCGCCTCGATGCGATGGATGCCTACAACAAGCACCTGGTCAAGAAGATTAGCGTCAAGGGCATTACGGTGAGCGGTTCTACGGCGACCGAGGGTTACTTGTACTTGGAAGGCGTTCAGGTATTTACAGACAAGGCTCCTGTCGCGACTCTTGAATTTGATTGCAAGGGCAAGGGTGGCCTGCTCAAGAAAAAGGCTCATGTCACGAAGGGTTTTAATCTTTATGAACAGTCGGGTGGTCTCGAAGAATACAAGGACGGCTATACCGTTACCGAAGTGAACGGCAATGAATCTTCTGTGACTTTCACGAACGGCAAGAAGATTTTTGCCGGTGATTGTGTGGGCGTGGTGAACGAGGAACAGTTGCGCCGCATTCAGATTCGCGAAACGATTATTTCGCATTTCGAACGCGAGCGGGCGCTTTTCGGCAAGGGCATCAAGGTGCTTTCGCTGTTCTTCATTGACGAGGTCAAGAAGTATCGCGATTACGACGCTCCGGACGAGATGGGTATTTACGCCAGGATGTTCGAAGAAGAATATGAAGCTGTTCGCAAGTCGATGCAGCAGGATTTGCTGGAGAGCCCAGAGTATTTTGAATTCCTGGAAAAGACGGATGCCCACAAGGCGCATGCGGGGTATTTCTCCATCGACAAGAGCAAGAAGGGCGGCGGTCGCTTTGTAGATAGCAAGGTTGCACGCGGGTCGTCGGATTCCGACGATATTGACGCTTACGACTTGATCATGAAGGACAAGGAACGCTTGCTTTCGCGCGAAGAGCCGGTGCGGTTTATCTTTAGCCATTCTGCACTGAAAGAAGGCTGGGACAATCAGAACGTGTTCCAGATTTGTACGCTCAAGAGCAGCGCTTCGGAAGTTCGCAAGCGGCAAGAAGTAGGCCGCGGGTTGCGTTTGTGCGTAAACCAGAACGGTGAACGCATGGACGAAAGCGTCTTGGGCGGTGATGTGCATTTGGTGAATGTGCTGACGGTTATCGCAAATGAAAGTTACGAGGATTTCGCGAAGGCGTTGCAGACTGAAATGGCCGAAACGATTGGCAGCCGCCCGGTCAAGGTGACGATTGACCTGTTCAAGGAAAAGTCGTTTACTTCGGAATCTGGCGAAAAGTTGTTTGTAACGGATGACTTTGCGCAGACGGTTTACGATGCTTTGCTGGAATGCGGCTATGTGAAGAAAGGCGCTTTGACAGATAAGTATCGCACGGACAAGGCTGCGGGTACGCTGACCCTTTGCGAAGAAGTCGCTCCTTATTCCGCAAGTATTTGCAATGTACTTGATACGCTTTACGATGCCGATGCGATTAAGCCCGAAGATGCCCGCAAGAACAATGTGGAACTGCACTTGAACAAGAGCAAGTACAATTCCAAGGAGTTCAAGGAACTCTGGCAGAAGATTAACGCGAAGTCCGCTTACGTGGTGGATTTCGAGACGGATGAACTTGTCCGTAAGTCAGTCGATGCGCTGAATGCGAACTTGCGCGTAACGAAGATTTTCTTCAGAGTGTCGCAGGGCTCTCTGGATAAAATCAAGTCCAAGGAACAGTTGGAAGCGGGCAATGCCTTTAAGATGGAAACTACGGAATCCAGGGCTGCCGTCGCCACCGCAAATTCCAGCGTCAAGTACGACTTGATTGGAAAGATTGTCGAAGATACGGGACTTACCCGCAAGACCGTTGGCGAAATTCTGAGCAAAATCCAGAAGGCCGTCTTTGACCAGTTCCAGGAAAACCCAGAAGAGTTTATCATCAAGGCGAGCCGCCTAATCAACGAGCAGAAGGCGACCGTCATCATTGAGCATATCACGTATAACAAGCTGGAATCTAGTTACGAGACGAGCATCTTTACAGACAACACGATGAAGGGCCGCCTCGGCATGAATGCCTGCGAAACGCACCAGCATTTGTACGACCACCTGATTTACGATTCCAGTAACGAACGCGACTTCGCGCAAAAACTGGAAACGAGCAAGGAAGTCTCGCTCTACATCAAGTTGCCCAAGGGATTCTTTATCAATACGCCCGTCGGCAAGTATAATCCCGACTGGGCAATCGCATTCCATGAGGGCGAAGTCAAGCATGTGTATTTTGTTGCCGAAACCAAGGGCTCCATGAGCACCATGGAACTTCGTGAAATTGAATCCGCCAAAATCAAGTGCGCCCGCAAGCATTTCGCCGCCATCTCCAGCGACTCCGTCACCTACGACGTGGTGGATTCCTACGAACGATTGCTGGATTTGGTAAAGTAAATCTACTTCTTCCTCAACGGTTTCGCTGTTGATCTTTTTGCGTTAGGGGTGGAGGGGCTTGACAATATTTCTCTATGAATATACATTTAGTGCTCGGATGTGTAAAAGATGGCGGAGATATGTCAAACGAACTAGCTAAACAGATATCGTATATTCTTTACAGCAGTCCTGAAGAAGATGTCAAGGTTATGGCCCTTGTCAAGGACGAGACCATCTGGTTGACGCAAAAGGCGATGGCTGAGCTTTTTGACTGTTCGACGGACAACATCAGTTTGCACTTGAAAAATGTTTTTGCCTCCGGAGAATTGGAAAAGAAATCAGTTACCGAGGAAATCTCGGCAACTGCCAGCGATGGCAAAAACTATAGAATGAATTTTTACAACCTTGATGCGATTATTTCCGTCGGTTACCGTGTAAATTCTGCGAAGGCTACAAAGTTCCGCATTTGGGCTACGGGAATCCTGAAGGAATACATCAAGAAGGGTTTTGTGCTCGACGACGAGCGCTTAAAGCAAGGCAATGCTGTTTTTGGGAAGGACTATTTCAAGGAACTTTTGGAAAGGGTCCGGTCTATTCGCGCGAGCGAACGCCGCATCTGGCAACAGATAACGGATATTTTTGCAGAGTGTTCCATAGACTACGACAAGGATTCCGAAATAACGAAAAAGTTTTTCGCTACGGTTCAGAACAAGTTCCATTATGCGATAACGGGACGGACCGCTGCAGAAATTGTGTATGAGGAGGCCGACCACAAAAAAGAGCACATGGGTCTTACGACATGGAAAAATTCTCCGAGTGGTCGTGTGCTGAAAAGCGATGTGAACATTGCCAAGAATTATTTGTCGGAAAAGCAGATCCGCCAGCTGGAACGTGCTGTGAGTGGCTATTTTGACTACATCGAAGACTTGATTGAACGAGAGATTGCTTTTAACATGGAACAATTTGCTGCTAGTGTAAACGAGTTCTTGGAATTCAGGCGCTACGATATTCTCGATGGCAATGGAAAAGTCAGCCGGGACCAGGCCGACGAGAAAGCTTTCGGGGAATACGAGATTTTCAACCGCACGCAAAAGATTGACTCTGATTTTGACAAAGCGATTCGGAAAATAAAGAAGAATTAAGTTGTGCCGTGGAAAGTCCGCTGAGCAAGTGATAATTTCTATCTTTCTTTGCATGCCCGATTTTGAAATCAATAACCAATCTCCGGCCGATAAGGTCGCCTCCTCGGAGCAAGCCTCTGCAGCTCCGTCCCAGACTCTTTCTTCCGCACGTATCAAGCGTATGCGCGGGTG
The DNA here is from genome assembly GCF_002394865.1 of Fibrobacter sp. UBA4297. Classification (NCBI taxonomy): domain Bacteria; kingdom Pseudomonadati; phylum Fibrobacterota; class Fibrobacteria; order Fibrobacterales; family Fibrobacteraceae; genus Fibrobacter; species Fibrobacter sp. UBA4297. The sequence continues at coordinate 157,145 of NZ_DGUZ01000010.1, forward strand.
GTTGGGCGTAAAAAGCTCGTCGTCGTTGGGCGGTTACGATGATGAAGGCGGTGGCGTTGTCTACGGCGAAGGGCATTCCGGCTGGAATCGTTAAGAACAGAGTATAAGAAAAATCCCTCGGCAGGTGCCGGGGGATTGTCGTTAGAATTTGTAATGAGATTGCTTCGGGGGCTATTCGCCCCTTGCAATGACAAATCGCCCTGGATCCTATCGGTCGCCTTGCGGCTCCCTCCAGGATGACACGCGGGGTGCGGCACTTGCCGTCTGCGATTCTGTCTACTTCCTACTGTCTACTATTAATAGCGATAATGATCAGCCTTGTACGGGCCTTCCACAGGCACGCCGATGTAGTCGGCCTGAGCCTGCGTGAGGCGGGTGAGGTGAACACCGAGCTTTTCGAGGTGGAGGCGTGCGACCTTTTCGTCGAGGATCTTCGGGAGCGTATAGACGACGCCGCTTTCGTACTTGATGCCTGCGACAGTCTGCTTGCCCTGGGCGTTGAGCCAGAGGTCGATCTGAGCGATGGTCTGGTTCGTGAAGCTTGCACTCATCACGAAGCTCGGGTGACCGGTGGCGCAGCCGAGGTTCAGCAGGCGGCCCTCAGCGAGCACGAGGATGCTGTGGCCGTCGGGGAAAATCCATTCGTCGTACTGCGGCTTGATTTCGTTACGCTTGATGCCCGGAATCTTCTTGAGGCCGGCCATGTCGATTTCGTTGTCGAAGTGACCGATGTTACCCACGATGGCGCGGTGCTTCATCTTGCTCATCTGGGCGGCGCTGATGATGCCGGTGTTGCCGGTGGTGGTCACGAAGATGTCGGCGTAGCTCACGACTTCGTCAAGGGTCTTGACTTCGTAGCCTTCCATGGCGGCCTGGAGTGCGCAAATCGGGTCGATTTCGGTGATGATCACGCGGGCGCCCTGACCGCGAAGCGACTGAGCGCAGCCCTTACCCACGTCGCCGTAGCCGCACACAACTGCAATCTTACCTGCCATCATCACGTCGGTGGCGCGGTTGATGCCGTCGATGAGGGAGTGGCGGCAGCCGTAGAGGTTGTCGAACTTGGACTTCGTGACGGAATCGTTCACGTTGATTGCCGGGAACTTGAGACGGCCGGCCTGGGCCATCTGGTACAAGCGATGCACGCCGGTAGTCGTTTCTTCGGAAACGCCGCGGAGAGCTTCGCGTGCGCGGGTCCACTGCTTCGGATCTTTCTCGAAAATCTTACGGCAGGTGGCGAGGAACACGCCCCATTCTTCGCTGTCGGTTGCAGGGTTGAATTCGGGCACCTTGCCTGCGTCTTCGAATTCTGCACCGCAGGTCACGAGCATGGTGGCGTCGCCGCCGTCATCCACGATGAGGTCTGCGGTCTTGCCGTCGGGCCACACGAGGGCGCGGGCGGTGTTTTCCCAGTATTCTTCGAGGGTTTCGCCCTTCCAGGCGAAAACAGGCACGCCCTGCGGATTGCTCACGCTGCCGTTCTTGCCAACCACGACGGCGGCTGCGGCGTTGTCCTGCGTACTGAAAATGTTGCAGGAGACCCAGCGCACGTCTGCACCGAGGTCCACGAGCGTTTCGATGAGGATGGCGGTCTGTACCGTCATGTGGAGGCTACCCATGATGCGGGCGCCTGCGAGCGGCTTCTTGCCTGCATATTCCTTGCGGAGAGCCATGAGGCCCGGCATTTCAGTTTCGGCGAGGTCGAGTTCCTTGCGGCCTTCGATCGCAAGGTTAATGTCCTTAATTTTGTATTCCATAGTTTATTCCTTTGGGTGCGGTTTTCGCAGCCGCTTTTGGCGCACGGTTTTGGCGACTATTTCATAATTGCGTAGAACCGTACATTTCTTATTTATGCGTAAATATAGTTATATGCATAAATATAGTCAAGCCGATAAATTGCACTAATGTGTCGCACGGTGTTCTCTAAAGGTTTTTAAGGACGTTTACTTCACAAACAGTATCCCTTCGATGCGGAGCGAACGCCCTTTTTCGGACCATTGTTCAGCGTGCAGTTTGTTGATGCTGAGCGTGACCCTGTCATTTACGATGGTCTTTAGTGAGTCCTGCATCAGTTCCTGCTTAGTGATTCTGAAAGTGTAAGTCTTGTACTTTGAATCTTTCTCGTTGGCATCTTTATCGGATTTTGTGGAGTCTGCGCTGGATTTTTCGTTATCGAATAGCGATAGCCAAAAGACGAGGGTGTCGCCTTCGAACTTGATATCGTCCCTGTCGAAATCGAGGTCGAGGTTGATGGCTTCCTTTGCTCCCTTGGGGATGTCGACACTTTCGTTTTTGGGGTGATCGATGTCAGCTTCGAAGGATTCGAATTTTTCGGTGGTGTCTTCGTCGCAGCAATTGCTCTTTTCGAATGCTTCACGGTGCAAGCGTTTGATGTCGTTCAGGGACATTTCGCTTGTGGAAAAATGCGTGATGATGAATATGTTGCTTGATTCTTCGAGCGAAATCAATCGTGAAAGCACCCTTTGCGATTCGGAATCTTTGCTTTCCTTGAGTTTGAAAATAAAATTCTTGGTATCTTCTTCGTTCAGCGGGAACTTGCTGTAGCCTTGCGCGGCAAGCGCGTTCTCGATACTGCTTTTCCAGATGTGCGCATTTATGTTGGGTGCGCTAAACGGCGTCTGCGTGAGAACGAAAAACATGGCGCAGAAAACGATGGCGATGTATCGCAACTTGCGGCTGATTTTGTCAATGAGCAAAATGGCGATGATGGCGTAAAAATAAATGTTGAGTGCGATGGCGTAGATGTATTCGGTGTCGATGCCGAATTTGTTTACCATGTTGCTTATGTCGATGGACATCAAGATGACAAGGGGGAGGCAAGCGGCAGGGGTTATTTTGATGAAGCGTTTTTCAAAGGACTGTTCGGCGGTGAGACGAACTGGGTACATGACGGTCACGAGCACGAGCATGTAAATCATGAAACCTATGACAAAGTAAGACGGCGTTTCGCCTGGCATGTTCCATAAGGCGATAAACTTGAGAATGTAAGCGTAGAAGAGGAGTGTGCCGATGGTGATGACCGGGATGAACAAGAAGCGGATGGTGCTTGATGCAAACTTGCTCAAGGTCGGGGTCTCTTCAAGACATTCCTCGATGGACGGAATTTTGGTGAAGAACAATATGGGGGCGACTACGCTTGCGCAGAAATAGAATATGTTGAGATAGGTGAATTCGCTGTCAAAGTCGGCGTCAAACAGTTGTTCGAAACCAAAGACAAAGCCCTCAATAGCGCCGAGCAAAATGGCCGAGACAAGTATAGCGACGACAGCTGCCTTGAAGCTTTTCTGTAAAAAATTCCAGACTCCGTTTTCGTTACGCTCCTTCCAGAAAGGCGCAAAGAAAAATCCCAAGGATGCGGTTATATAGATGAGGGTGATTGCGCTTCCGAAGTAGATGAGATAATCGCCGCTTTTGTCGAGTAGTGCAAATACTAGTGTTAAGGAAAGCACGAACCATGAGCCGCTCGCGATGGCTTGGGGCCGCCAGTCTGTGCTTTTCCGGGATTCCTGCACGAGCGATGTCGTGAGGGAGATGATTAATGCCGCAATGGGGTAGATGGCAAGCCATGTAAAGCACTTGATGGCGTTATCGCCAAAGACCTTGTCAAATAGCGAAAACAAGTTCGTTTCGATGACGAGGGTGATGAATATGAGAAACGTAAACGCCGATGCGGTTGGAAAACGTTTGAACGCGCTCGTGATTTGACTCGGGTATTTCTTGATTGCGGCTAAGACCATGATTTACTCCAGGAAAAGGATACCACGGATACTAAAGTAATTGTGCTTGACTTTTTCTTCTTTCTTGTATAAAGTCAAGTCCAAATTCTCGACACCGATTTTGGCACCTTCGGTTTCGAGGAATTGCACGTCCTTGCTTTCTAATGCTTGCCTGGTGACAAAGAAATTAAAGGTCTTGTCAAGCTTTTTAGGCTTGAGCTGGAAAAACAGCGTGTCGCCCTGAAACCTGTAATCTTCTTTATCGAATGTCTTGTAAAAGTGGTTTACTTGGGTTGCGTTTTTAGGAATTTCAAAGTAGCTGTTTTTGGAATTGTTTATGTAGGCGCTGATAAGGAACTCGTTGACTTCTTCTGTTGTTGAAGATTTTCTGGAAATCAGGATGAGGGCATCTCCCTTGGGAATGTACTGTGCGAGTTCTTTGTCGTGTCTGGAATTGAGAATTATCAATCGTGAAGTGGCGATGTTTGTTTTGTGGTCGCTTTTATCTTGGACGCGTCTTGCGAATTCTGCAGTTTCGTCTTTACTTAGCGGGAAATTGGTGTAACCCAGTTCGGTAAGTGCGTCCTTGATGCTTCCCATCCAAATGCGGTGCGTGACGTTGATGGCGCTCAGCGGCCCGTTTGTGGCGATAAAGAACATGCTGCAAAAAACGATGGCAATGTACTTGGATTTGCACCTGATTTTGTCTATGAGCAAAATGGCGATAATGATGTAATAGAAGACGTTGACGGCTGCAATGTAATAGCGGTCTTCTGAAATCCCGTAATCGGAGATTCTGCGCATGATGCCGACGGACATCAAAATGACGAGGGGGATGCAGGCGGCGGGGAGAATTTTCAGGAGTTTACTTTCGAAGGATGGCTTTGATGTGGTGCGCTCGGGGAGCGTCATTGTCACCCGCAGAAGCATGAGCAACATGGATGCCGAAACAAGGTAAGAAACCGTACCCTTGGGCATTTCCCACTGGACGATGATTTTTGCGATGTAAGCGTAAAGGAGGGTTATGTATAGTAATACAACGGGTAAAAAGATAAACCTGTTTATGCTTGTTTCGAATTTGCTCAAAACGGGTACTTTTTGTAGGCAATCGTCAATGTGGGGAATCTCGGAGAAAAACAAAATGGGGCATACCGTGCATGAACAAAAAATGGTGATGTACAAGAATATTTTTTCGTGGAGGTCGATATCGAAAAGATGATAAAACCCGAGCAGAAGCAAGTTGATGGCGGCACCCAATGCGTATGAAATGACAATGGCAATGATGGCTGATTTTATGCTCTTCGCTAAAAAATTCCAGAATCCATTTTCGTCTTTCTGCTTAAAGAACGGCGCAACAAAAATGCTCAAGAACGCGGTTGTGTAGATAAACAAATATGTCGATCCGACGTATGTCCGTCCGATATCGCTAGAGTCTTTCGGGAAGTAAAGGACGAGAGCGATGGAAATGGCAAGCCAAAGGGCGCCTGCTACGATTTGCGGAATCTTGCTAAAGTTCTGCCGTGATTCCTGGACGAGCGAAACCGCGAGTGAAATGAGCATTGCCGCGATGGGGTAAATGAGCTGCCATTGCGCAAAGCGATTTGTAAGGGGTGAGTTAGAAATTTCAACGGCGTGTATAAAAGCGACGGTGGCAAAAATGGCAAACGCCACTGCTAGCGGGAACCTTTTAAAAGCGCTCGAGATTTGGCTCGGGTATTTTTTGATTGCTGTTAAGTCCATTTTCCCTCCAAGTTCTTTGTGTTGCCCGCGAATCCCGCGAACGTTGTCATGCCCGCCACTGAGCGGGCATCTCCCTTACTTCCCTTCGCGCTCGTTGCGTTCTTTCTTTAACTGCTTCAACTGCGCGAGGCGTTCGCCGAGCGCCTTTTCGCGTCCATACGGCTTGGGTTCGTAAATCGTCGTGCCGACAAGTTGCGTGGGCAAGTGTTCCTGCGCGGAGTAGCCGCCTGGACTGTCGTGATCGTACTCGTAGCCGTTCCCGTAGCCGAGCTGCTTGCCGACGCGGGTGACGGAATTGCGGTAGGCTCGTGGCACGGGGAGCGTTCCCGTCTGTTTCACGATGGCGTCTGCCTTCATGCCTGCGAGTTCGAGGCTGTTGCTCTTGGGCGCGAGTGCCAAATAAACGGCGAGTTCGTCAAGTGCAATCAGGCCTTCGGGGATTCCCATGAAGTCGTACGCTTCGCGAGCGCTTGTCGCAAGCAGTAATGCGTTCGGGTCTGCTAGTCCCACATCTTCCATGCTCATGCGCATGAGGCGGCGCAAAATGAACCGCGGGTCTTCACCGCCCTGCAGCATTCTGTGGAGCCAGTAAAGCGCCGCATCCGGGTCCGAGCCGCGCACGGACTTGTGCAACGCCGAAATCAAGTTGTAATGCTCTTCGCCGCTCTTGTCGTAACGCAGTGGCTTCTTGTACTGGAATTCTTCGAGCAGTTTCTCGTCAATGACTTTGTTGTCGCCGAGGTTCTTGCCAATCCATTCGAGCTGGTTCAGCAAGAATCGTGCATCGCCTTCGGACTGTGCAATGAGCTTATCTACAACGGCGTCTTCGACTTCGACATCCTTGAGCTGCAAACCTCGTGGGTGGTCCCGCAGTGCGCTGAAAATGAGCGTCCGCAAGTCTTCCTTGCTGAGAGGCGCAAACAAAATCAGCTGGCAGCGACTGAGCAAAGCCCCGTTCACCTCGAATCCTGGGTTTTCCGTGGTCGCGCCGATGAGCGTTACCGTCCCATCTTCCACAGCGCCGAGGAGTGCGTCCTGTTGCCCCTTGTTAAAGCGATGGATTTCGTCGATGAAAAGGATCGTGTCCATGAACGCATGCTTCATCTGGCGTGCGTCCGCGAGAACTTCCTTGACCTCTTTCACGCCGCTTGCGACTGCCGAGAGTGCCACAAAACGCTTTTTGGTGTGCTGCTTGATGACGTGGGCGAGGCTTGTCTTTCCGCAACCCGGAGGTCCCCAGAAAATCATGCTGGGGATGGAGTCGTTTTCAAGACTCTTGCGCAACAAGCTCTGCTGTCCAAGAATCTTGTTTTGGCCGAGGAACTCGTCCAAGTTTTGCGGGCGGAGGCGTTCTGCTAAGGGGGCGTCCATGGTCGTGCCTGAAATATTGCTCTATATATTAATCGCTAAAAATCTTGTCTTCGACTTTCTTGATGCATTCGGGCTTGTCGCGAGTCGGGACTCCGCCCTTCGTGAATACGTGTACGGAATAACCGGTTGTGCAGAGTTCGCCGTTCAAAGTCACCTGGTAGAGGAATTTGTACTTGCAGCGGCCTTCGTGCACGAGCTTTGTTTCGACGTCGACAAAGTCACCAAAGCGGCACGGGCGCTTGTACTGTACGTTCAGTTCCAAAACCGGGCTTGCGAATCCTTCGCGTTCCACTTCGTCGTAGGGGGCGCCTACAGCTCGGAAAAAGTCCACGCGGGCCTGTTCAAACCAGATGGGGTAGGTGGCGTGGTGTACAACGCCCATGGCGTCAGTTTCTGCATAGCGGACTTGAATGCGGGTCTTGAAAGAAAAGTTGTTTTCCATGTGTAATTATATAGGGGTGGGTATAAGTTCGGTTGTATAAAGTAGTTAATTAGAATTTAGTCATTGGTCAATAGTCATTAGTCAATAGTCATTAGTCAATAGTCGTTAGTCAGTAGTCAATGGTCGTTGGTCGATGGTTGCTAAAGCATTTTGATATAAACTCTTCTAATAACTAAAGACTTACTACTAATAACTAAACAAAATATAGCTAATGACCAATAACTAATGACTAAAAACTGCTAAAAATAGTGCTCATTTTTTCACTTAAAAATCTATCAACAATCAACTAACATTCTTTTCTCTAATTTGTTTACCCTTTTTTTGGAAAAATTCAATTTTTTTTTAGAAAAAACGCAATTCTTGTTGACAAGACCAGGTAAATCTTATTAAATTTGCCACGCTTTAGTTCTTCAAGTGAACTGAAACAAAAAGAGTGCCAAAGTAGCTCAGCTGGTAGAGCAGCTGATTTGTAATCAGCCGGTCGTAGGTTCGATTCCTATCTTTGGCTTTACATAATGGGTCGTTGCCCGAGTGGTTAAAGGGGACGGACTGTAAATCCGTTGGCTTACGCCTACCGTGGTTCGAAACCACGACGGCCCACGACAATCAGCCCTACGGTGTCTAAGGCATCGTAGGGCTTATGCCCAGGTAGCTCAGTGGTAGAGCACTTCCTTGGTAAGGAAGAGGTCTCGGGTCCGACTCCCGATCTGGGCTCTCACTAAAATGGAGATAGAATAATGGCAAAAGAACATTTTGACAGAAGTAAGCCGCATTGCAACATCGGCACCATCGGCCACGTTGACCACGGTAAGACCACTCTTACTGCAGCAATCTGCACGACTCTCGCAGCTAAGGGTCTCGCCGCTGCAAAGCGTTTCGATGAAATCGACAACGCTCCGGAAGAAAAGGCTCGTGGTATCACGATCAATACTTCTCACGTCGAATACACCACCGCTAACCGTCACTACGCACACGTCGACTGCCCGGGGCATGCTGACTATGTGAAGAACATGGTGACTGGTGCTGCTCAGATGGACGGCGCAATCCTCGTTGTTGCCGCTACTGATGGTCCGATGCCGCAGACTCGCGAACACATCCTTCTCGCTCACCAGGTTGGCGTGCCGAAGATCGTCGTGTTCATGAACAAGTGCGACATGGTTGACGATGCTGAAATTCTCGACCTCGTCGAAATGGAAGTTCGCGAACTCCTCTCCAAGTACGAATTTGACGGTGACAATACCCCGATCATCCGTGGTTCTGCTCTCAAGGCTCTCGAAGGCGATCCGGAATACCAGGACAAGATCATGGAACTCATGGACGCTTGCGACACCTACATCCCGCTCCCGCAGCGCGATACCGACAAGCCGTTCCTCATGCCGATCGAAGACGTGTTCACGATTACTGGCCGCGGCACTGTCGCTACTGGTCGTATCGAACGCGGTATCGTTCGCTTGAACGACAAGGTCGAACGTATCGGTCTCGGTGAAACCACCGAATACGTCATCACGGGTGTTGAAATGTTCCGCAAGCTTCTCGACGACGCTCAGGCAGGTGACAACGTTGGTCTCCTCCTCCGTGGCGCTGAAAAGAAGGACATCGTCCGTGGCATGGTTCTCGCCGCTCCGAAGTCTGTCACTCCGCACACCGAATTCAAGGC
>NZ_DGUZ01000010.1:166261-229646 GCF_002394865.1 Fibrobacter sp. UBA4297
TCTACTTCCGCACCACCGACGTTACTGGTACGATCCAGCTCCCGGAAGGTGTTGAAATGGTTACTCCGGGTGACACGGTCACGATCCACGTGAACCTCATCGCTCCGATCGCCATGGAAAAGCAGCTCCGCTTTGCTATCCGTGAAGGTGGCCGCACGGTTGGTGCAGGTTCTGTAACCGAAATCATCAAGTAATAGAGTAAAAAATGCCCAGAGAACTCATCGTGCTTGAATGCACAGAATGTGGTCAGCGCAACTATGATTGCGACAAGAACAAGCGTCTTCATCCTTCCCGCGTGGAATACAAGAAGTACTGCCGCTTCTGCCGCAAGCATACTGTTCACAAGGAATCCAAGTAAGGAAGTCCGAATAGGTCGATAGCTCAATTGGTAGAGTCACGGTCTCCAAAACCGTTGGTTGGGGGTTCGAGTCCCTCTCGACCTGCTCACTTCCCGGAGAAAAAATGCGTAAGGTTCAGCAATATGTATCAGAATCTGTCCAAGAACTGAAACAGGTTACTTGGCCCACTTGGGAAGAGCTTAAAGGTTCTACTCTTGTTGTAATGCTTTTCAGCGTTATCATGGGATTCTATATTGCAGGGCTCGACTTTGTGCTCTCTTGGATTGTCAATTTCATCATGGGTAGAGGTTAGTGTATGTCCATGCAGTGGTATGCCGTTCACACCTTTACCGGTCAAGAAAACAATATCAAGAAACGCCTTGAGCAAATGATTGAGCGCGAAGGCGTTCAAGATAAATTTGGACGTATTATCGTGCCTACTCGCGAAGTTGTTTCCAACGTTCGTGGTAAGCGTCGGGTAAGCGTCCAAAATTTGTTTCCTGCATATATCATTATTGAAATGGAGCTGGACGAGCTCACCCAGCACCTGGTGTCCACCATCAATGGTGTCACCCATTTCGGCGGAATGACTCGCGCTTCTCGAGTACCTATTCCGCTTCGTCAGAGCGAGGTCGATCGTCTTCTGGGTGTTGATCCTGAAAACTCCATCGAAGGCGAGATCCAAATTCCGTATACAATTGGCGAAAATGTCTGCATCAAGGAAGGTCCGTTCAAGGGCTTTGTGGGCGTCGTAGATGAAATTATGGAAGCCAAGATCAAGGTCATGGTTTCCGTTTTTGGTCGTTCTACGCCAGTCGAACTCGCCTTTAACCAGGTCGAATCCGCCGACGCATAATTGATTACGGTCTTTGAAACGGAGATAATACAGTGGCAAAGAAAATCACAGGTTATATTAAGCTCCAGATTCCTGGCGGTGCCGCCAACCCGGCTCCTCCGGTAGGTCCTGCCCTTGGTCAGAAGGGTGTGAACATCATGGAGTTCTGCAAACAGTTTAACGCTAAGACCCAGAATGACAAGGGCATGATTGTGCCGGTCGTCATCACGGTCTACGCTGACAAGAGCTTCACCTTCATCACGAAGGTCTCGCCGGTTCCGGCCCTCATCAAGAAGGCTACTGGCGTGCAGAGCGGCTCTGGTGAACCCAACCGTAAGAAAGTTGGCAAGATCACTCAAGCCCAGATCACGGAAATCGCCCAAAAGAAGATGCCGGATCTAAACACAATCGACCTCGAAGCCGCCAAGCGCATGGTTGCGGGCACTGCTCGTTCCATGGGTATTGAAGTGGTTGACTGAGGCAGGTAATTCACCGTTACGTATCTGACAGGAAAATTTCATGTTCAGAGGAAAAAAATACAAAAAGATTGCTGAATCTTTCGATCGCACCAAAGCGTACGATTTGAAGGAAGCAATCGAAATACTCAAAAAGTCCGAATTGAAGTTCGACCAGACGGTCGAAGTACACTTCAATCTCGGTGTGGACCCAAAACATTCCGACCAAGTGGTTCGTGGCACTGTCGTGCTTCCGCATGGTACCGGTCGTCAGGTCCGCGTCTTGGTGTTCTGCAAGGACAACAACCTTGAAGTTGCCAAAGCCGCAGGTGCTGACTACGCTGGTGGTGCCGACTTGGTTCAGAAGATTCAGGAAGGCTGGCTGGATTTCGACGCTGTCGTTGCTACTCCCGACATGATGCCGGTGATTAGTAAGGTCGCACGTGTCCTCGGTCCTCGTGGTATGATGCCGAGCCCCAAGGCTGGTACGGTGACTGTTAACGTCGCTCAGACCGTCAAGGAACTCAAGGCCGGTAAGATTTCCTACCGCGTTGACAAGGGCGCAAACGTCCACGCTCCGGTTGGCAAGCTTTCCTTCACTGTCGATCAGCTCGCAGAAAACACGAAGTCTGTTATCGACTCTGTTGTGAAGAACAAGCCTCAATCTTCTAAGGGCACTTACATCAAGAGCCTCACATTGACGGCTACGATGGCCCCGGGCATCAAACTTGATATGGCACTGACGCGCTAGGAGAAACCATGAAAGCTGTAGTTAAAAAACAACAGACCGTGGACGCGCTCGTCGAGTCCTTCAAGGGCGCTACCGCCGTCTATCTGCTCAATTTCCAGGGCATCACTGTCGATAAGGACAATGCCCTCCGCAAGGCCCTCGCTGCTAAGGGTGTCAAGTACCACGCTGTGAAGAACACTCTTCTCAAGCGCGTTCTCGAAGCACTCAAGGTTGAAGGTCTCAACGACTCCCTCACTGGCGCAACGTCTGTGATGGTCGGTTTCGAAGAAGACCCGCTCCTGCCGGCTCGCGAAATTGAAGCATTCCACAAAGCAAACCCTGATTTCTTGGTTGCCAAGAGCATTTACCTTGATGGCAAGGCAATGCCGGGCTCCGAAGTCGTGAACCTCTCCAAGATTCCAGATCGTAAGGGTATGATCGCAATGATCGTCTCTATCGCTCTCGGACCTGGCTCCACGATCGCCGGTCAGCTCAAGACCCTCCAGGAAAAACTGGAAAAAGAATCGGGTTCCGAAGCAGCCCCTGCTGCAGCGGAAGCTTAACAACAAACCACAAACCAAAAATTTTAAACGGAATAATCGGAGAAACACATCATGGCAACTGATATCAAGGCATTGGGCGATCAAATCGTTGGTCTTACCCTTCTCGAAGCCAAGGCTTTGGCTGACTACCTTAAAGAAACCCACGGCATCGAAGCCGCTGCCGGTGGCGCTGTAGTTATGGCTGCAGCTGCTGCAGCTCCTGCTGAAGAAAAGACCGAATTCGACGTCATCCTCGCCGAAATCGATCCGGCCAAGAAGATGGCTATCCTCAAGGAAGTTCGCGCTATCACGGGTCTCGGCCTCGCTGAAGCCAAGAAGGTCGTTGAAACTGCCAACAGCGTCATCAAGGAAGCTGCACCGAAGGCTGACGCCGAAGCTCTCAAGAAGAAACTCGAAGAACTCGGAGCAAAGGTTACCCTTAAGTAATGCTTTTGCTGCATTAATTCTTCCTTACCAATTGCCTGCACACCAGTGCGGGCTTTTGGTGTTTTTTGACTACAATTAGGCTCTTCACCGGATGAGGTATTTCTAATGACGACGGAGCGAAAGTCTTATTCCTCCAACAAGTTCCACCTGGAACTCCCGTACCTGATCGAAGTCCAGAAGGCTTCGTACGAGCAATTCCTTCAAAAGGACATTCCGCAAGAAAAAAGGATGAACGTCGGGCTTGAACGCGTGTTCCGCGATATCTTCCCGATCACCGATGACAAGGATCTGTATTCCTTGAAGTATGAAGGATATTATTTCGGCATCCCGAAATACAGCATCCCCGAATGCCGTGAGCGCGGTCTCACGTATTCCATGGAACTTTTTGCAACTCTCTCCCTCCAGGTGTTCGAAAAGGACGGAGAAGAAAGCAAGCTCAAGGAAGAAATCAAGAACGATGTCTTGGTTTGCGAACTTCCTATCATGACCGAGAACGGAACGTTTATCATTAACGGCGCCGAACGCGTCGTCGTTTCGCAGTTGCACCGTTCTCCTGGTGTGAGCTTTGACGAAGAAATGCAACCCAACGGCCGCTCCGACTACAAGAGCCGTATTATTCCGCACCGCGGCGCATGGGTTGAATTCAACACCGAAGGCGACATCCTTTACCTCATCATCGACCGCAAGAAGAAGATTGCCGCTACCGCCATGCTTCGCTGCATCGGCTTCGAAACGACTCAGGATATCCTGAACCTCTTCTACAAGAAGACCGACGAAATCGTTCTCGACGATGCCGCATTCAATGACTTTGACAAGGAAGGTGTCTGCACCCTCATCAACCGCATCATCTTTAACGATGTCGTTGACGAAGAAACGGGTGAAATCATCCTCGAAGCTAACACTGTCATCGACGACAAGAAGCTCGAACGCCTCCGTGAAAGCAGTGTCGAAAAGATCACCGTGCTTTCCAAGGAAGAAGACAACCTCCTCATCCACTACACGCTCGCTGCCGATAAGACGAAGTCCCGCGAAGACGCCCTCAAGGCTGTCTACTCCGTGACCCACCAGCAGCAGGAAGAAGCTCCGAACCTCCAGACCGCCGAACGCTACTTTGACGAACTCTTCCTCAACGACCCGCACAAGTACGATCTTGGCGAAGTCGGTCGTTACCGCTTGAACGCAAAGGTTTACACCGCTGCCATTCTTGCCAAGGTTAAGGAAGTTGCTGAACGCTTCGACCGCGTCAACGAATTCAAGATGCCGTCTGTGACCCAGATGACGATGAGCAAGACTGACTTCCTCGCTATCATCGAATACATGGTCGGCCTCTTCAACGGCGACGAAGGCTACACTCTTGACGATATCGACCACTTGGGCAACCGTCGTACACGTTCCGTGGGCGAACTCCTTGCCGGTCAGATTTCCGTCGGCCTCTCCCGTATGTCTCGCGTCATCCGCGAAAACCTTTCTCTCCATTCCGAAGAAGAACAGACGACTCCGCGCGAACTCGTGAATACTCGCATGGTCTCTACTGTCGTCCAGGCATTCTTTGGCCAGAGCCAGTTGTCCCAGTTCATGGACCAGATGAACCCGCTTTCTGAACTTACTCACAAGCGTCGTCTCTCCGCTCTCGGTCCTGGTGGTCTTACCCGTGAACGTGCAGGCTTCGAAGTCCGTGACGTTCACTACACGCACTATGGCCGTCTCTGCCCGATTGAAACTCCGGAAGGTCCGAACATCGGTCTTATCAACTCCCTCGCCTCTTACGCCGTGGTGAACCACTTCGGCTTCATCGAAACCCCGTACCGTATTGTGGGTCTCGTTGAATTCAAGGACGCTCAGGGCAACAAGTGCTACTTCCCGGAAGAAAAGTGGCATTTCGGCATCTTCAAGGGTTTCGTTCATGACCCGCACCTCTTCGTGGAACTTGAACTCACCCAGAAGGAAATCGACACAGTCCGCTTGAACCTCGACAACCGCCAGCGCGAATTGTTCGAAGGCTTCGTGAACAAGGTGTTCCAGCTTAAGGATGCCGACGGTAACGTTTCTTACAGCAAGAACGGCTTTGCCCTCGATGATTTCGACGGCACTCCGGACTACGTGCAGGTGGGCGACGTCGTGGAACAGATCGTTTCCGACTACATCAGCTACCTCACTGCAGACGAAGAAGACTCCTTCAAGGTCGCTCCGGCTTCTACCGAACTTGACGAAAACAACCGCTTCAAGGGCGACATGGACGGCTACGTCATCGTCCGCGACAAGAGTGAATACCCGCACTTGATGAAGCAGGATTCCATCGCTATCGGCGACACCGAAACTGAACGTATCGACCTCATGGACGTGGCCCCGATGCAGATTGTGTCTGTCGCAGCAGGCCTCATCCCGTTCCTTGAACACGATGACGCTAACCGTGCATTGATGGGTTCTAATATGCAGCGCCAGGCTGTGCCTCTGCTCCGCGCCGAAGCTCCGGTCGTGGGTACTGGCCTCGAACGCCGTGCCGCTCTTGACTCGGGTACGGTTGTCCGTGCAAAGCACGATGGTAAGGTCACGTTTGTTGACGCTCGCAACATCACTGTGCAGCGCGGCAAGATGGTGAACGGCGTATTTGAACCGCTCACTGGCCTTGGCGAAAACTATGAATTCCTCGGCAAGGATCCGATTGACGAATACACGCTCCGCAAGTTTGAACGTTCAAACCAGGATTCCTGCATCAACCAGAAGCCGATCGTGAACGTTGGTGACTTTGTGAAGGTCGGCGACGTGTTGGCTGACGGTGTTTCTACTGACCACGGCGAACTCGCTCTCGGTAAGAACATCCTCATCGGCTTCCTCCCGTGGAATGGTTATAACTACGAAGACGCTGTCATTATCTCCGAAGAACTTGCCATCAAGGACACGTTCACTTCTATCCATATCGAAGAATACGAAATGGAAGTCCGCGACACCAAGCGCGGTCCGGAAGAATTGACTCGTGAAATTCCGAACGTCGGTGAAGACGCTCTCCGTAACCTCGACGAAAACGGCGTGATCCGCGTCGGTGCTGAAGTCGGTCCGGACGATATCCTCGTCGGTAAGGTTACCCCGAAGGGCGAAACCGAACTCACTCCGGAAGAACGTTTGCTCCGTGCCATCTTCGGCGAAAAGGCCGGCGATGTGCGTGACTCTTCCCTCAAGGCTCCTCCGGGAATGAAGGGCGTCGTGCTCGAAACCCGTATCTTCAGCAAGAAGGACAAGGCCGACAAGAAGAGCAAGGAAAAGGATCAGGAAACGATCGAAGAAATTCGTCAGAATTTCCAGAGCCAGATCGACCGCATCAAGGATGCATGCCGTGAACACTTGTTCGACCTCCTCGCAGGCAAGTCTGCTGGCAAGGTCATGGACAACGAAACTCACGAACTTTTGATCCGCGAAGGTCAGACTTATAACGAACAGAACCTCAGATTCATCGACGTGACGAAGGTCTCTCCGATGTCCACATTCGTTGTGGATGACGACGACCTCCAGGACAAGGTGCTCTCTCTCGTTCTCGTCGCTCGCGACAACCTCGATACCCTTACCCGCACGATGGAAAAGGAAATCGACAAGGTCACGAAGGGTGACGAACTCAAGCCGGGCGTCTTGAAGAGCGTCAAGGTCTACATCGCCAAGAAGCGCTGCCTCTCCATCGGTGACAAGATGGCAGGTCGCCACGGTAACAAGGGTGTCGTCTCGAGAATCGTTCCGGTTGAAGACATGCCGTTCACTGAAGACGGTCGTCCGCTTCAGATTCTTCTGAACCCGCTGGGCGTGCCTTCTCGTATGAATATCGGTCAGGTGCTTGAAGTTCACTTGGGCTGGGCTGCAAAGACTCTCGGCTTCAAGGTCTCTACTCCTGTGTTCGACGGTGCTAAGTTCGAAGATATCTGCAAGGAACTCGAAAAGGCTTACCAGAAGAACCCGATCGTGAACTACGAAATGGATCCGGATAACAACAAGATTATCGGTAAGGCAAAGCTTTACGACGGCAAGACCGGTGAAGCCCTCCTGAACCCGGTGACCATCGGTTACATGTACTACCTCAAGCTCGGTCACTTGGTCGACGACAAGATCCACGCACGTTCTATCGGTAGCTACGCTCTCGTGACGCAGCAGCCGCTTGGCGGTAAGAGCCAGTTCGGTGGTCAGCGCTTCGGTGAAATGGAAGTGTGGGCTATGGAAGCTTACGGCGCCGCTTATACGTTGCAGGAACTCCTCACCGTCAAGTCTGACGATGTGCAGGGCCGTTCCAAGGTCTATGATGCCATTGTCAAGGGTCAGAATACTCCGAAGCCGGGTATCCCTGAATCCTTCAATGTTATGATTCGCGAAGTTCATTCTTTGGGTCTTGATATCGAGACCACTGGAGACAAGTAATTATGGCTGAAGAAATGACTGAACAGTTTGGCGACATTTCTATTCATCTCGCCTCCCCGGACCTGATCCGTTACTGGTCCTATGGCGAAGTGACAAAGCCGGAAACGATTAACTACCGTTCCTTCAAGCCTGAAAAGGATGGTCTTTTCTGCGAAAAGATCTTTGGACCGGTTAAGAACTGGGAATGCAACTGCGGTAAGTTCAAGCGCATCCGCTACAAGGGCGTCATCTGCGACCGTTGCGGCGTTGAAGTGACTCACTCCAAGGTCCGTCGCGAACGCATGGGCCACATCGAACTTGCTATCCCTCTGACCCACACCTGGTTCGTCCGTAACCAGCCGTGCGTCATCGGTGCACTCCTCAACCTCAATACTAAGGACCTCGACCATATCATCTACTACGAAAAGTACGTGGTGATTGATCCGGGTACGACCGACCTCGAACCGAACTCCCTGATCGACGAAGCTCAGTATCAGGACCTCGTTGCCGAAGGCCGTGAATTTGAAGCCAAGATGGGCGCATCTGCTATCAAGCAGTTGCTCGACCGCGTCGACTTGACCAAGCTCTCCGAAGAACTCCGCTTGCAGGCTACTTCCAAGTCCAAGACCAAGCAGGACGATGCCGTGAAGCGCCTCAAGGTCGTCGAAGCCTTCAAGAAGTCCCAGATGGAAAGCTTCCGCAGCTACTACAAGAATCCGGATCCGGCCCGCGACGCAAGCAAGGCCTGGCTCAAGGGTCTTGCCGAAGCTGTTGCCGAATTCAAGGTAGACTACGAATCCAAGCACTCTGACTTTGTGCTTGCCGATGCCTACGAAGAATTCCGCCACAAGTATCCGAACGAAGCTCGCTTGCTCGCTAACCAGCCGTCTTGGATGATCCTCGACGTTCTTCCGGTTATCCCGCCTGATCTTCGTCCGCTCGTACCGCTCGAAGGTGGCCGCTTTGCTACCTCCGACTTGAACGAACTCTATCGCCGTGTCATCAACCGCAACAACCGCTTGAAGAAGTTGATTGACATCCGTGCCCCTAACGTGATTCTCTGCAACGAAAAGCGTATGCTCCAGGAAGCTGTCGACCAGCTGTTCGATAGCGGCCGCCGCACCGCTCGTGCAGGTTCTGCACGTCCGCTCAAGAGCCTCGCTGAACTCCTCAAGGGTAAGCAGGGCCGCTTCCGTATGAACTTGCTCGGTAAGCGTGTGGACTACTCCGGCCGTTCCGTGATTGTCGTGGGACCGGAACTTCGCATGCACCAGTGCGGTCTCCCGAAGCGCATGGCTCTTGAACTTTACAAGCCGTTCATCATCCAGCGCTTGGAAGAAGAAGGCATTGTCTACACGCTCAAGTCTGCTAAGAAGTACGTTGACGCAGAACGTCCTGAAGTTTGGGACATTCTCGAACAGATTATTGAAGACCACCCGGTCATGTTGAACCGCGCTCCGACGCTTCACCGCTTGGGTATCCAGGCCTTCTATCCGAAGCTCATCGAAGGTAATGCGATTCGCCTCCACCCGCTCGTCTGTACAGCATTCAACGCTGACTTCGACGGTGACCAGATGGCTTGCCATCTTCCGCTTAGCTTCGAAACTCAGCTCGAATGCCGCGTGTTGATGCTTTCTTCGAACAACATTCTTCACCCGGCTTCCGGTCAGCCGATTGCTGTGCCGGGCCAGGACATCGTGCTAGGACTCTACTACCTGACCAAGCCGCGTCCGAACCGCAAGGGTGAAGGCATGCACTTCTACGACCCGGCTGAAGCCGTCCGCGCTTATGAAAACGACGTCGTGGATTTGAACGCCAATGTTTACTTGAAGCTCCCGGCAGGTCGCAAGATCTATATGGGCGCTCTCGAAAAGGATTGCACCTGCATCCGCGAAATGGCTGATGACAATGGCAATCTCGAAGTCCAGGTCAAGGCTGGCGAAAAGATTAAGTTCCTCACCCTTAAGGAAGACAACGTCATCAAGACGACTGTCGGCCGTATCATCTTCAACGAATTTGTCCCGAACGCTCTTGGCTACGCCAACGAAACATTCGGCAAGAAGGTGATTGCTAAGTCCATCGACGACCTCTATCGTCGTACCGGCAACCGCGTGACCGTCGACTACCTCGACGACCTCAAGGCTAACGGTTACAAGTGGGCTACCCGCGCTGGTTCTTCTGTGGCTATCGCCGAAATGGTGATCCCGAAGGAAAAGCAGGAAATGCTCGACAAGGCTGCCGAACAGGTTTCTAAGATTCGCGCCCTTTACGAAGACGGTGTCATTACTGACGGTGAACGTTATAACCAGACGATTGACGTGTGGTCCAAGACGACGTCCGACGTTGCTGCCAAGCAGTGGGATTTGCTCTCTCACGACCGTGACGGTTTCAACCCGGTCTACATGATGGCTGACTCCGGCGCTCGTGGTAGCCGTGAACAGATTAAGCAGCTGTCCGGTATGCGTGGTTTGATGCAGAAGCCGATCAAGCAGCTCGGTGGTCAGGAAGTTATTGAAAACCCGATTAAGTCCTGCTTCCGTGAAGGCTTGAACGTGATGGAATACTTCATTTCGTCTCACGGTGCCCGTAAGGGTCTTGCTGATACCGCTCTTAAGACGGCTGACGCTGGTTACCTTACCCGTCGTCTCGTGGACGTGGGCCAGGACCTCGTGATTACCGAACAAGACTGCGGTACCACGGACGGCATTGAAGTTTCCGCATTCAAGGACGGTGACGATACTGTCATTCCTCTTGAAGAACGTCTCCTCGGTCGCGCACCGGTCGATGACATCAAGCACCCGGTGACAGGCGAAGTGATCGTCAAGGCTGGCGAACTCGTTACCGAACGTGACCTCCCGAAGATTTCTGCTACGGGTCTTGAACACATCAAGATGCGCTCCGTGCTCACCTGTAATTCCAAGAACGGTGTCTGCGCCAAGTGCTACGGCCGTATGCTTGCTTCCGGTCGTCCGGTTGACCTTGGCGAAGCTGTTGGCGTGCTTGCAGCACAGTCCATTGGTGAACCGGGTACGCAGCTTACCCTCCGTACGTTCCATATCGGTGGTGCTTCCTCCCGTTTGACTGTTGAAAGCGACAAGAAGGCTACAGTCGATGGCCACATCGAACTCGAACAGGTCGAAACTGTCGACCATGAAGGCCAGAAGGTTGTCGTCTCCCGTATGGGCGAACTCGTTATTTTCGATACGACCGGCATTAACAAGGGTCGTTACCAGATTCCGTATGGTGCAATCTTGCACGTCGAAAACAATGCTACCGTCAAGAAGGGCGAAAGCATGTTCGAATGGGATCCGTATAACAGCCCGATTATCACGAACGTGTCTGGTACGATCGCATTTAGCAATCTTATTGAAAACAGAACTTACCGTATCGAACGCGATGAAATGACCGACGTCGAAACGTGGATCGTCATCAGCGACAAACAGCACGGTAAGAACCAATTGCGTCCGGTCATCATCATCAATGATGAACGTGGCGAAAAGGTTGGCCACTTTATGTTGCCTGACGGCGCTATCCTCGCCGTGCATCAGGGTGACCGCGTTACTTCCGGTCAGGTTATCGCAAAGCTTCCGCGTGCAGCTGGTAAGACCCGCGATATTACCGGTGGTCTTCCGCGCGTCGCTGAACTCTTCGAAGCACGTGTTCCGAAGAACAAGGCATTCATCGCACCGGTTGACGGTCTCGTCAAGTACGGTAACGAAGTGCGCAACAACCAAGAAGTTATTATTCAGCAGATGGATGGCAACGAAGTGAAAGTGCTGGTTCCGCGTGGTATCCATCTGGCGGTCAATGACGGTGACCGTGTCCGTGCTGGTCAGAAGATCAGCGAAGGCAGTGTGGATCCGCACGATATCCTCGACGTTCTCGGACCCGAGGATGTGCAGCGCCACTTGGTGAACGAAATCCAGGCGGTTTACCGCTTGCAAGGTGTGGCTATTGCAGATAAGCACATCGAATGTATCGTTCGTCAGATGATGCGCAAGGTCCGCATTACAGATCCGGGTGAATCCGAATTCTTGCCAGGCGAAGAAATTTCCAAGATCCGTCTCCGTACCGAAAACGAACGTCTGCGCGCTCTCGGTAAGGCCGAAGCTAAGTATCAACCGATGCTCCTTGGTATCACTAAGGCTTCTTTGGCAACGGACAGCTTCATCTCTGCTGCTTCGTTCCAGGAAACCCAAAAAATCCTTACTCGCGCCTCCATCGAAGGCTGCGTGGATCCGCTCATGGGTCTTAAGGAAAACGTGATTATGGGTCGACTTATTCCGTGCGGTACTGGTGCCCGTCACTTGAGGAACGTCCAAGTGATCGATGCCGATGCCGACGAAATGGAAGAACGCTCTCGTTTGCAGAATGTACAGGCTGAAAATTACGACTCTGGTTCCGGAATCCAGCTCTTGGATAACGAAATCGGCTCTTCTGACGAGGAAGATTCGGATAATTAACAGCTAAGTACTTGAAATATTTGGAAATAAAACTATATTTGCACTCCAAAATCTAGGAGATTAAACAGTGCCAACTATTCAACAGCTCGTCCGTAACGGACGTGAACAGATCAGCAACAGGACCGCTTCCGTAGCTTTGAAGTCCTGCCCCCAGAAGCGCGGCGTTTGCACCCGTGTTTACACCAGCACCCCGAAGAAGCCGAACTCCGCTCTTCGTAAGATTGCCCGTGTGCGCCTCTCCAACAAGATGGAAGTTACCGCTTACATCCCGGGTGAAGGCCACAACCTCCAGGAACACTCCATCGTGCTCATCCGCGGTGGTCGTGTGAAGGACGTTCCGGGTGTTCGCTACCACATCATCCGTGGTACGCTCGATACTCAGGCAGTCAACGGCCGTCAGAACGGCCGCTCCAAGTACGGTGTTAAGAAGAAAGGTGCCGCTCCGGCCAAGAAGTAAGGAAGTAATCTATGTCTAGAAGAAGAAAGGCTCTCCATCGCTCCATCCTCCCGGATCCGCGTTTCAAGTCCACCCTCGTTACCGAACTCGTCGGTGTCGTTCTCAAGCAGGGTAAGAAGACCATCGCTGAACAGATCGTCTATACCGCTCTTGACCTCCTCGACAAGAAGGTTGAAGGTAAGGAAACTCCGCTCGAAAAGTTCGAAATGTGCCTTGAAAACATCAAGCCGCGTGTCGAAGTCAAGTCCCGTCGCGTTGGTGGTGCAAACTACCAGGTCCCGATGGAAGTTGCTCCGGATCGCGCCAAGGCTCTCGCTCTCCGCTGGCTCCTCGATGCAGCTCGTAACCGCAACGAAGCCAACATGGCAGAACGTCTTGCAGCAGAACTCGTTGCCGCTAAGAACAGCGAAGGCAACGCAGTCCGCAAGAAGAACGATACGCACAAGATGGCCGAAGCCAACAAGGCTTTCGCTCACTTCCGTTTCTAATTCTTGCGCGCAAGCACAGAATTATCCTAGAGAAGGGCTCCGCTTTTGCGGAGCCTTTTCTGCATTTATGCGGAATGCCGAGTGTTGTCATCCCCGCCAGAGCCTGTCATTGCGCTATCGCATGACTTGTTCGCCTCGGTAATGCGAAAGCAAGCTTTCGCGCTACTCTCGGCTCCGTTGTCATCCCCGCCTACCTGTCCTCGCGCCTGTCCTCGCTTGACGGGGATGACGGGGACGAGCGGGAATCTTCATTATCCGATTAGGATTATCCAAAAAGGATAATCCTTTTTGGATAAAATTTTTTATTTATGTTGTGTATGAAATTTCTGCGAAATTTTTGTTTGCTGGCGGTGACGTTTGTAGCGCTCCTTTGCGGGTGTTCAGAGTCTAATGAAGATGATTTGAAAAGCGCAAAACGGTTTGAGGAATTGAAGACTCTGCCTCTGGATACTGTTCTTTCGCGTGCGTATAAATTCTACGAGCAGTTCCAGGCGACGAATGACACGCTGCTACGCGATTCCATGAACGATTACAAAAGTCATTTCATTGCAAGGTGGAAAAGGTCTACGGATTCTCTTTGCGGAACGATTCCGGCAGATGATTCCCTGGCGGCTGATTTACGCGAAATCAATGAAGCGGTTTCGAAATATTTTTTTGAATATCATATTAAACACATGTATTGGTTTATGCTTGATACAGCAAAGCGTGAATCCCTTCTTGGGAAGGTAGATAGTACACAAAAAGTAGAACTGACGGCGCCTGGGTGGAGATGGGATACTAGGGAAGAAGATGAAGCGACAATTATGGGTATTCCGTTTGAAGAGGCTTTGTCGGTCTTGAAAAAGGATTCTACTAGTGTATTTAAAGTCGTTTATTTTATTCAAACGCTGCAGGTGCATTATGTTGATACTGTAGCTGCTGATATGGAGTCTTTTCAAAAGATTGATCCGTTCGATATAAAGCGGGATGAGTGGAAAGAAACGAAATCGGCCTGCATGGAAAAAACTCCGATAGGCCAGCAGGTTCTTGTTCTAAACAAGGAATATGAATCGTTGTTGAACAATTTTATGAAAACGAAAGCGCGAGGGAACCGCCGTTTTTTGATGTGGGAGATTCCCGTTTCGCCACGTTTTTGGGAAGATGATTTTTCCTTTCATTCTTACCCGACCATAGTGAGTGCGGTATTTAACAAGAACCATGATATGGTAACCTTGAATGTGAATGATGGCTACGGCCGAGGAGGCTTATACTACCTGTCCAAGCGCTCGGGAAAATGGGAAGTCGTGATGCTCCGGGAAGGCTGGATATCGTAGAATATCGATTTATCTCTTTTTGCCCTTAGAATTTGTCTTCATTTTCTTGATGCCCGTCTTCCAGGCGTTGACGGCATCTTGCGAGGTGTTGAGCGCCCAGTCGCCTTCGTAGTCTTTGCTTTGGCTGAACCACATCACGGCAAATACGCGTGAGTAGTCGGTGCGGAAATGCTCGAACATGTCGGCAATCCATTCGGCCTTGCTACCGCCTTTTTCGGAGCTGGAAATTTCGGCAATGAAGAGCGGTTTGTCGATGTTTGCGAGCGCCTTGTAGGCGTCATCGAAGACTTGCGCAAAGGACTTCCAGCTGGACCAGCTTTGACTCTTGCCCCAATTGTACCCGTCGATGGAAATGTAGTCGACGTATTCGTCACCGGGATAGTTGCCTGTGAGCGTGGCGCCTTCGCCGTGGTTCGTGACATTCGTGGTCCAGATCCATTTGACATTCTTCACGTTTTCTTCGCGGAAAATCTTGACGATGCGGCGGAAGGCTTCGGCGACATTTGCGTCGGTATTCCCGGCGCCTTTTTTGCCCACACCCCAGTCGTACCAGTCGCCGTTTGCTTCGTGGAGTGGGCGTAACCAGATTTCTTCGCTGTAGTTTCTGATGCCTTTAGCAAATTCACGGATGTAGTTGTCCGTTTTGCCGTCTACAATTTCTTGGGCGTTGTGGCCGTTCGGCATCCAGGTGACAACTAGTGTGGAGCCGTTGTCCTTGGCGATGTCTGCGTAGACTTTTACGTTGTTCCAATCGTTCACGTCAAAGACTGCAAAATAGCTGATGAGGTCAAGCTTGCTGCCTTGCAATTCTTGGAAGGCCTGCACGTTCTCTTTTGTGGGCTGCGGGTATTGTCCGGGGCCTCCGACCCAAGCGCCGACTTGGAATGCCATCGCTGCAACAGGTGCAACGCAAAGAGACATGAAAAGCTTGTTGTTCATAAAGACCCCATTGAGTTTTTGTTACGCTTTAAAGATACGTTGAATGCTCTAGAAGAGCCCAGATAAAAGCGTGTAAAAAATTCAAAGTGTCGCTAGTGTTTGTGCGTTTCCAAAAAAATGGTATTTTCAAAAAGGGGCTTTAAATTTATTGATTTGAAATAAAGTATATTCGATAACATGAAACATTTGAATTTGTCTATTGCTCTTTTATTTTCTGCATCCGTACTGTTCCTTGGCGGTTGTGCCAAGAACCATAACGATATCATTCTTCATAAGACAACGTCTTTTTGGACGGGGAGCCCGGTGATTAAATTGGATGTCCCGTATCCTGAACCGCTCACTTTTGAACTCCCGTCTGCTGAATGGACTCCTCTTAAAATTCAAAAGAAGGAAGGTGTAAATACGCGGGTCGAGCTTGCAGAAGGTGTGGCCGATTCGTATGTGAAGGTGGCGATTGATGGTCAGACTAAGAGCTTGTTCGAAAGTCTTGAAACTGAAAGCGGTGTGGATTTTGGCCAGTCGGATTCGCTGATTCTCGTGGGGCTTTTCGATCATTACAAGACGATGACGAAAGCTGAAAATTCCGATAAGCCGATTCAGTATAGCGAGACAAAATTCGAAAGGCAGGATGGCGATGCGTTTGCTTGGATGGTGACTTCAAATGGCTCTTATGGTGTCGCGTATGCGGTGCTCATGACGAAGAACAATAACTATTTCACGATTGAAGTCAATCAGAAAAATCGCATAACGGATATCGAAAAAATTTTGTTGGATATTGTGAAGAGCCATAAGACGTACTAGGCGTTAAATGATGAAATTTTTGAAATTGTGTTGGCTGCCGTTTTTATTGATAGCGTTGTTCCTTGTCGGGTGCTCGCGGACCAATGAAGATGAAGTGCGAAAAGCAAAACGCTTTGAGGCGTTGAAGGGACTGCCATTGGACACGGTCCTTACGCGTGCGTATAAATTTTACGAGCAGTATAAGGCGACGGGTGATACGCTGTTGCGCGATTCCATGAACGATTACAGGGACCACTTTTTTGCGAGATGGGAATTGACTTCGGATTCTCTCTGCGGGACGGTTGCGCCGGACGATTCTTTGGCGATGGAATTACGCGAAATCTATAAAGTTGTAATGGAGCTTTATACTAAAGATACCTATTGGCATACGCTTGATAAGGAAAAGCGCGAATCCCTTATGAAAAAAGATAGTGTACCCTTAATAGAACTTACTGAACCTAGTGGCAATCTGAAAGATTTGGAGGACAATACATATTTGATAAATGCGGTGATTGCGGATATCCCGCTTAAAGAGGCTGTGTCTGGCTTGAAAAAGGCTTATAGCATATATGATAGTATTTACTTTGTTCAGAGAATGAACGTGATGTATTTTGACACGTCTGCTTCTGATACGAATGAAATGGATAAGATTGATATGTTCCATGCACGTCGGGATGGAAGGAAAGAAGCGAAAGTTGCCTGCATGGATAAAACACCGATGGGCCACAAGCTTCTTATTTTGAACAAAGAATATGAATCACTATTGAACGACTTTATGAATGCGAAAGTTGATTGGGAACATTGGGATTGGCCATTATGGCGGAAAATTCAATCTTTCTGGATTCCAAAGATTATTGTTGTACCGCTTTTTTGGGGTGGTTTCTTACTTGAATCGCCTCCGATTATATCTAATGCCGTATTTAACAAAAGTCACGATTTAGTAAAACTAAATGTCGGAGATGGGGATCGAGGAAGGTATTACTATTTGTCTAAGAAAAACGGAAAATGGGAATTGGTAAAGATTGAGGATGGCTGGTTTTCGTAAGGACATTTTTATGAAAAAGATTTTTGAAAGCTGTATTTTGGTGATTTCTATTCTTGCCGCTGGTGCTTCGGCCAAAGGACTTTATTTGGAAGGTTCTTTGGGCATCGCCAAGGCGGATTACGTGGAACAGGAACGCCCTCGCAAGTTGCAACAGGCCGATGACCATGTTGGAGAATGCCTCGACATTGAGGGTTGCGAGGATACGGGACCTAGCGGGGATTATGCTCCGCGGGACAGGGTGGAATACGTGGGCTATGGCCCAGTGCTGGATTTGAAAGTGGGGTATGGCTGGGAAAAACTGGCTGTATTTGGTGTTATTCAGGGAGCGTACACCGAAGGTTTCCATGTATTTGATTGTTATGTAATGAGTAAACCCGTGGAATACAATGGCGACCATGAAGGTTATGCGTTCCACAATCATAGAGTGGAGTATGAAGACTATCTTCGCTATAGTGAGCTTCATTCCTTTTCAACGCGATTGTTCTTTGGGGCCGGATTTACGGTATTTCCCTTTGCAAAGAAAGAATCGCCCTTGACGGGTTTCCATGCCGGCGCATCATTCGGTTTTTCTATTATCGAGACGCAGGTAGAAGAGGAAAAGACTGGTGTTGCAGACCGGAATCATGGTGCTATTGAGATAACATCTGCCCCAAATTACAGCCTCACTTTTGATGTGGGACATACTTGGTCTGTTAACGAAAAGTGGAATATGGGTATTGCTTTGACCGCGGCGTTTGAAAATCCTGTTGAATTTGAAAAGGAATACAGCATGTTCAACCTTCATACAATTTGGGTGGGACTGCGATTCGCAATAAAGTAATTTCACAGGATCCTTCGACTTCGCTCAGGATGACAAACTGCAATTATCTAGTAACTCATAACTAGTAACTACCGTCCTCTTCCTACTAACAACTAATCACTAAAACTTTACTGGATCCTTCCTTTGGTCGTCAGGATGACGAAGAAACGTTAACTAATGACTAACAACTAATGACCAATGGCTAATCGCTAATCACTAAATCTTCACATTTTTTCTAACCACTAACCACTAATCACTAACCACTTTTTTATATTTAAAACACAAAAATTTTCACTTTAACAGAAGGTTAATAAAATGGCTAAAATCGCTAAAGTTTGGGCTCGTCAGATTTTGGATTCCCGTGGCAATCCGTCTCTCGAAGTCGATGTCACTCTTGACAACGGTATCGTTGGTCACGCAGCTGTTCCGAGTGGTGCTTCCACCGGTGAACGCGAAGCTTGCGAACTCCGCGACGGCGACAAGAAGACCTATCTCGGCAAGGGCACTCTCACTGCCGTGAAGAACGTCAACACCAAGATCGCTAAGAAGATCGTTGGCATGGATCCGTCCAAGCAGACTGAAGTTGATGACGCTATGATCGAACTCGACGGCAACCGCATGCTCAAGAACACGCTCGGTGCAAACGCTATCCTCGGCGTTTCCATGGCTGTTTGCGTTGCTGCTGCTAAGGATGCTGGCCTTCCGCTTTACCAGTACATTGCTAAGCTCCATGGCACTGAAAAGCTCACCCTCCCGTGCCCGATGTGCAACGTGATCAACGGTGGTGCTCACTCTTCCGCTCCGATCGACTTCCAGGAATTCATGATCGCTCCGGTTGGCGCTAAGACTTTCTCCAAGGGTCTCCAGATGGTGACCGAAATCTTCCACGCTCTTAAGGCTGTCCTCAAGAAGGGTGGTTTCGATACGACGGTTGGTGACGAAGGTGGCTTTGCTCCGGGCGTTGCTATCAAGCCGGCTAAGAACAAGTTCGGTTACGAAATCAAGGACGTGATGACCCTCGAAAAGGCTCTCGCTGCTTTGAAGACCGCTACTGAAAACGCTGGTTACGTTTTCGGCAAGGACATCAAGATCGCTCTTGACGTTGCTTCTTCCGAATTCTGCGACAAGGAAACTGAAAAGGAAGGCTCCAAGGCTGTTACCTACACGTTCAAGAAGAGCACCAAGAAGACCCTCAAGTCTGCTGAAATGGTCAAGCTCTATGAAAAGCTCATCGACAAGTACTCCATCTTCTCCATTGAAGACGGTCTCGATGAAGCTGACTGGGCAGGTTGGAAGGTTCTTACCGACAAGCTCGGTGGCAAGATTAACCTCGTGGGTGACGACCTGTTCGTCACGAACCCGACCATCTTCGACGAAGGCATCAAGGCTGGCATCGCTAACGCTATCCTCATCAAGGTGAACCAGGTTGGTTCTGTTTCTGAAACTCTCGCTGCTATCAAGCGCGCTCAGGTTGAAGGCTATGCTCCGATCGTTTCTCACCGTTCTGGCGAAACCGAAGACACCTTCATTGCTGACCTCGCCGTCGGTACTGCCGCTGGCCAGATCAAGACTGGTTCCCTCTCTCGTACGGACCGCGTCTGCAAGTACAACCGCCTCCTCCGCATCGAAGAAGAACTCGGCAAGGCTGCTGTCTATGCTGGCGATCCGCGCAAGGGTGCCAAGGCTTCCAAGGCTGCTCCGGCTGCCAAGAAGGCTCCGTGCAAGAAGGGTTGCAAGAAGGCCTAATCAGGCGAGAGTCGCGACGGCGACCGTTTTTTTAGAACAAAGTATCTAAAAAGAGCTTCGGCGTTAAGCCGGGGCTTTTTTGCATTTGGCAATTTTCTTGCCCTAAAACTTGAAACGTGGATAGATTCTAACTATATTTGGGGTTAAATCAAAGCAACCCTAAATCAAGGCTAGGAAAATGTCAGATCGTTTTATCGTGACCGGCAACTTTACCGATGATCCGTTTGCCATCGACATGGCTCAGTACATCGGCCTCCGTGAAGATATCTCCGACGTGGTCTCCCTGAAGACTTTCGCCAACTCCGAATTCTGCCCCCGCTACATGCTGGATATGGACGACTTGGAACATATCGGCAAGCGCCTGGAAGGCAAGATTGTCTTGATTTGCTCTGTCTCTAACCATGAACGCAGCCGCAACGACTATGCGATGCGTAACTTCATCTTGGCCCGCGCCGCCAAGGATAATGGTGCAGAACAGGTCGTCCTGGTTGAACCGGACCTCTTCTACAGCGCCCAGGACCGCGGCCCGCACCGCATCGGTGAACTCGAAAAGGATCGCCCGGACATCGACCTCAAGAAGTTCGACGGCCAGGCATTCACGAGCCTCCTTTACGCCCAGCTTTTGAAGACTGCTGGTGTCGATGCCGTTGTCACCTGCCACAATCACAGCATCAAGGTGCAGAACCTCTTCAACGAAATTTTCGAAGGCAACTTCCACAACTTGATTCCGACGGACGTTTACGCCCACTACATCAAGAATAGCAACTTTGTCCAGACCGGTAAGGACGGCAACAATCTCGTGATTGTCTCCCCGGACAAGGGTGCACGCCCGTTCATGAACGCCGTGTTCGATGCTCTCCAGCTCCCGGAATGCAAGCGCGTCGTTATGGACAAGGTCCGTACTGGCGAACGTGAAATCAGCATGACCTTCAACCCGGAACTTTCTGACATCAGCATCGAAGAAATCGAAGGCAAGGACGTGATCGTGTTCGACGACATGGTCCGTACCGGTACGACGATTGTGCAGTGCTGCGAACATATCAAGAAGGGTAACCCGAACCGCGTCTGCTTTGGTGTCACGCACTTCCACACCAGTGCCGAAGCCCGCGAAAAGCTCAACAGCCCGGCTATTGACGAAATCCTCACGACCTCTACGCTCCCAGATATCATGAACCGTGACTGCCAGGGCCGCCTGAGGAAGAAGCTCACCGTGCTCAAGCTCGGCAAGTGGATTGCTCGTCACGTGATGCAGATGTACGGCATGGACGATGGCCGTTTCGAGAAGGACTTCTACAAGATCGATATGTCCTCGAAGAACCCGCGTTGGCCGCCTGCATTCTTCTAATAGAGTCTGTATATGGAAAAAAGTCCGGATGTCGCAAGATGTCCGGATTTTTTGTTTTTTTTGAACTTTTTTCTGGAAAATTGGTTTAAATGTCGGTTTGAGGTGTTGTTTAGCTTGACATAAATATTTTCGTTGATTTGAAATTTTAATAATAAAACGTATTATTTTTATAAGATAGGATATGGGAAGCAATTTATGGCTGATGAACACTCGATACCGTTGACGACAAATATCTTGGACGGGGTTGGCATAGGGCTTTGGGCTGTCGAAATTGACGACGGTTGCGCTCCGCGTATGACTGCAAATCCGACTATGCTCAAGCTGCTTGGGCTTGAGGAGGGCGTGTCTGCCGAGGATGTTTTTCATGCCTGGTTTGACAATATAGATCCGGAACATTTTGCCGAAGTCAAGGCGTATGTCGACAAGATGAGTGCAGGCGAGGCGCCTGAGATACAGTATCCTTGGCATGCACCTGACGGCCGTGTCCGTTTTGTCCGCTGCGGTGGGACCCGCAATTATGACTATAAGAAGGGTGTAAGGCTTGAAGGCTGGCACAAGGATATAACAGAGCTTGCGCTAATCCAGAAAACCACTGAAGAAGAGCTGCGCGACGAAATCAAGACGATGGATCTTGATACAAAGCGAGAACGCCTCCAGAGCGCCCTCAACGAAAAGCTTTACGGCAAGGCTATTCTCGACAAGGCGTACGGGTATTTCAAGGTCAATCTTTCCGAAGGGAAGGTCTCGAAGCCCTTTATCCAGATTGTCGAAGGTGAACTGAGGGATGTAAGCGGTTCGTTTGGTACGGACTTTCCGCATTACGATGCGATTATCAGAAGGGTTGCAGACCAGTTTGTTGACAAGGAATATCGGAGCGCCTTTGTCCAGCGTCTCTCGGCGAAGTCGCTAATCGACCAGTTCCAGAAGGGCGAATCGATGCCGGAATATACCTGCAGGTTCTATTCCCCGCATATCGGTTGGCATTTCAGCCGCTTTGTATGTTATGTTTCAAAAGATGAAATCCTGAACGAATACCAGGCGATGATGGTGGCGTACAATGTCTCGGAACAGCAGAAGCGTGATGCCACCATTCGCGATTGCATTGACTTGCTTTACAAGGAAAACCGCTCCAAGGATGCCATCGAAGAACTGCTTGCTGCTCTTGCTTCTTATTATGCGGCGGACAGGGCGTATATTCTGGAGTTTGACAAGGACCGTGAATTTTTCAACAGCACATACGAATGGTGCCGCAAGGGAGTGCGTCCGAACAAGGCGGCGATTCAGCACGTCCCGTTTGACCTGATTGGGTCATGGATTGATGCGCTTGGCTACATGGATGCCGTCAATCTCGATTCGCACAATGACGAGTACGGTGTCTGGGACCGCATATACAAGACACTTCCTCTCCAGGATGTAAAAAACATCAATGTCGCAACGATTGTGTCTAGCGAACAGCGGTACGGCTTTGTCATTTTGGACAATCCGAAGGAGTCGCAGAAAAATTTTGCAATCCTAAAGCTTGTGGCTGGCTTTGTCGAAAACGAAATCAACCGCCGTAAGCGCATGGACGAAGATGCCGCCGTGACCTCGCTTTTGGCGTCGGACTATTCGTGCATTTTCTATTGCAATCTGGAAACGGATTGCGTGACGGCGCACAAACTCAATTCGAACATCCAGAAAATGATTGGGGATTCGCTTGCGGACAAGACTTACAGTGGTTCCATAGATTTTATCGCAAGCAAGGTGGTGGCTCCGGACAATGTCGATTTTGTCACGAAAAAGCTCTCTGTCAAGAACCTGAAGCCGCTCCTGCAGAAAAAGGGCGTTACGAGCTTTGAATTTGTAAGCTATACGGACAAGTTTTGTGAATGCAAGGTCGTTGCGGTAAGCAAAAAGCAGAAGTCCTTTGTCATTGGCTTTGCGGATAAGGATGAGCAAATCCGCACGGCGCGTATGCACCAGAAAAAGATTGAACAAGACTTGGAAATCATCGACATCCTCGCATCGGAATATTCGTCGGTCTATTACATCGATCTAGAAAAGGACTCCATCACGCCATACTCGATGAACAAGGAGTCCGAATCGCTCTTTGGCAGCCGCTTCCGTTCGGGAGTTTCGTATTCCAAGGCGTTTGAGGAATATGTGGACGGAGTTGTCTGGGAACGCGACAAGCAGATGATGCGCGATGCCGGTGCGGTTGAAAATATCAAGCTGGAGCTTGCGCAACAAAAGACGTTCATTACGACGTACCGCGGCAATGTCGATGGCAGGCCGCATTATTGCGAAATGAAGTTCGTGAAAGTGGGCGGCGAGTTCGATAGCCCGAAGGCCGTGGCGCTTGGCTTTGCCGAAAAGGACGACCTCATCCTCAAGGAATTTGTAAACGACATCCTGTACGATGATTACGTGTCTATTTACTTTGTCAATGTCGAGGACAACTCGTTCCGCACGATAAAGGCGTCTAATGTCTCGTGGGTCGAAAAGCGCCCGCTGTACAGTACCTATTCCTATGAAATCAAGAATATCAGCGGTGTTGTGCAGGATGAATTTGAAAAGGATTGGCTGAAACTTTCGAACCTGTTTTACGTGCAAAAGTTCTTGAAGGATGCTGACCAGCGTGAACTGGAATTCAAGATTGTGAGCGGCGAATGGCTCCGTGCAAAATTCACGACCATCGAACGCAACGACGAAAACGAGGTCGTCTCGTTTGTACTTTCGTTCATGCTTTTGAGCGATGACCAGGTCGAAAAGCTGGAACTGGATGCCAAGATTGCCGAACAGAATGACTTGCTCGAAAAGCAGCAGGTGATGCTCCAGAAGGCGCTTTCGATGGCGCAGTCTTCGGACCGTGCAAAGACGACGTTCCTTTCGAACATGAGTCATGACATCCGCACGCCGATGAATGCGATTGTGGGCTTTACGGGCCTTGCAATGGCGCATATCGACGAGAAGGAGGTCGTGCTGGATTACTTGCGTAAGCTGGGACAGAGCTCGAATCACTTGCTCTCGCTCATTAACGATGTGCTGGACATGAGCCGCATTGAATCGGGCAAGATGGTGCTTTCGGAAAATGCCGAAGACCTTATCGATATCATTAATACGCTCAAGGATATTGTGCAGGCCGATGTCGATACGAAAAAGCTTGTATTTGAAGTGCAGATGAATATTTGCAATTCAAAAATCGTGTGCGATAAGTTGCGCTTGAATCAGGTGTTGCTGAACGTGCTTTCGAATGCTGTCAAGTACACGCATGCGGGCGGCTCGATCCTGATGCAGGTAAACGAGAAGGAATCCGACAAGCCGAATACGGCGCAGTTCGAGTTCCGAGTCCGCGATAATGGCATGGGCATGACCGCCGAGTTCCTGAAGACGATTTATGAACCGTTTACGCGTGCAAATTCCTCGACGGTGAGCGGAATCCAGGGAACAGGCCTTGGCATGTCCATTACGAAGAATATCGTGGAGATGATGGGCGGCCATATTGAAATTTTCAGCGAAGAAAATAAGGGCACTGAAGTTGTCCTGAATATCGGTTTTTCGCTCCATGAAAAGAGAAGTGCCGGCTTCAGCTTCTCCATGGAAAACGTCAGCTTCAAGGGCAAAAAGATTTTGCTTGTCGAAGACAACGAGATGAATCGCCAGATTGCATGCGATATCCTTAACGATAACGGATTCGAGGTCTTTACTGCAGAAAACGGCAAGCAGGCTGTGGAGCTTATGAAGATGGCAACTCCTGGCCAGTATGATCTTGTGCTCATGGACGTGCAGATGCCTGTGATGGATGGCTTTGTTGCGACCCGCGAAATTAGAATGCTTCCGGCAGGTTACCAGTCACGCATCCCGATTATCGCCATGACGGCGAACGCTTTTGAAGAGGACCGCAAGGCGGCTCTTGATGCGGGTATGGATGAACACATCTCCAAACCTATCGACATAGATAAAATGAAGTATATTTTGTCTAAATTCCTTAAAAAGTGATTGCTGAATGATGAAAAATGTTGATGGCGTGCACAATGAAAGGGTGATGCATCGGGATCATCTTGTTTTTGCCGTGATTCTTGTTGCATTGACGGCGCTTGTTTTTTTGTTTATTTGTCAAAAGATTCTGAAAATTGTCGAGAACGGTTGCTTCGACAAACTTCATGAATATGCCGAGGTGGCTTCAAATGAGTTTATCATGAACAATCTGCATTATGGCGGAACGCTACAGTTTGTGGCAGATGCCCTGAGTGACCGTGCGGATTATTCTATAGACAGCTTGCAGCCGAAACTGAACGAGTTGCAGCCGTTTTTGCGCGACCAGAAAATCAGCATCCTTTTGCCGGGTGATATGGTGATTATGCCGGATGGGGTCTTGGAGAGTTCCACCAAGATGAACATTTCGTACGAGGATGAGGCCAAATTAGGGATGCATGTGTCTGTCCGCCTAGAAAGTGACAAGCCCGAAGAAAAGCTCTTGTACCATTTTGTGCCAATCAAGAGCTACGGGCGGACGGTCGCCCTGGCGTATTGGAATTTCAGCTTGGGGTTAATCCACCAGTATTTGCGCAAGGATGTCCGCTACGACCGCAAGATGTTTGTTTTCGTGGTCAATCGCGATGACGGACGGTTTATCGCAGATACAAAGCACGATTCGCTCAAGAGCATTTTCGATTACAAAAACGAGATGGACAACGAGAAAGGGCTGTACTCGGTGCTTGTGGATAGCGTGCTTGCCGGTGCGACAGGGGAATCTTGTATCGAAAATTATTGGGAAGAGGCGCACTGCTTCTACTACAGGCCTTTACCGGTAAATCGCTGGAGCATTGTCATCTCGTCACCCGAAAAGGTGGTGATGGCGCCAATCCACAAGGTGCGCTTTATTCTGCTTTGCTTTGGCATCGCCGTCTTTGCGTTCTTTGTCGCTTACTTTGTGTTGCTCCATCGCGTGGCGCTCCGCAGTCTTGCGGGGGTGGCGGACCGTTCAAAGCAGGATGATGTGGGCAAGGTGCGCTATATGCAGATGAAGCTCTTGGGACTTTTATCCAAGAACTTTATTCACATTTACTACGTGAATCCGGAATCGGGTTCGTATGTTGTTTATCCGAGCTCCAAGAATGACTTGTACAAGGAAATCCTCAGCCGTTTTGACTGCAACGTTTCGCTGTACGACATCATGAACAATGACGAACTCACGAAAATCCACAAGGACGATTTGGAACTTTGCCATAGCGTGTTCAACAGGGAAGCGTTCCTTGAAATGATGGGTTCGAATGAATCCCGTAAAGTTGTGGACATGCGCTGGTTCATCAATGGCAACTGGGTCTGGCTGCGCCATACGCTGATTGGTCTTGCCGATGGCAAGGGTGGCGGCTATGTGCTTATAGGTGTAGA
Organism: Fibrobacter sp. UBA4297; assembly: GCF_002394865.1. Taxonomy (NCBI): domain Bacteria; kingdom Pseudomonadati; phylum Fibrobacterota; class Fibrobacteria; order Fibrobacterales; family Fibrobacteraceae; genus Fibrobacter; species Fibrobacter sp. UBA4297. Next base: position 192,731 of record NZ_DGUZ01000010.1, read on the forward strand.
AGACGTGAACGACGAAAAGGTCGCGGTTGAAGCTGAACGCGAAAGACTTTCTGTAATCAAGGGTCTTTCGGAAGACTTTACGCTCGTGAGCTTCATCAACCCGGCCACACGCGAAGACCATCTTTACTATGTCAAGAAGAACAACTGGGCCGACAACCCGAATTGGAGAAAGGTTGGGAATTTTGAAGACCGCCTAAAGCTGATTGCCAACACGCTTGTGCACCCCGATGACCGCAAGATGTTTATGGAAATGACGTCTAGCGAAGTTGTGAAGGAAAAGCTTGCGGCAAAGGGCGCTTATTACGTCAACTACCGTATGATTATTGACGGGGCTGTTGAATACTGGCAACTCAAGTTTGTAATGGTGGGCAAGGCTCCTGACGCGCAGGAGCAGATGGTGGCAGGCTTTATCAGTGTCGATGAGTCAACCCGTTTGCAGCTGGAACAGAAGGAACAGCTCGAAACGCAGGCCGAGGCCTTGAAACAGGCGCTTTCGGCAGCGCAGGCGGCAAACAGCGCCAAGAAGGAGTTCCTCAATAGCATAAGCCATGAAATCCGTACCCCGCTTAACGCTGTCATTGGCCTTACCTCGATTGCCTCGTCGCATCTGGGGGATTGTGATCGCGTCAAGGATTGCCTTGTGAAAATTGACCAGAGTTCCGACCGCCTGCTCTCGATTATCAATGACATTCTCGACATGAGCCGTATTGAATCGGGCAAGTTCGACCTCAACGAGGCTCCGATGCACTTGTTCGAAGTCGTGCACGAGGTGGAACGCGATATCCGCAATGACTTGCAGGTGAAAGACCTCAAGTTTGAACTGGATTGCGTTGACATCAATGACGACGAAGTCGTCTGCGACAGGGAACGTTTGCGCCAGGCACTTCTCAAGGTTCTTTCGAACGCTATCAAGTTTACGAAGGAAGGCGGAACGGTCTCGATGAGCGTCAAGGAAACGCCGCTTTCTAAGTCGAGCTATGCGGCATACGAATTCCGCATCAAGGATAACGGTGTCGGCATGAGCGAGGAGTTCCTCAAGATGGTCTATGAACCGTTTGCAAGGGAATCTACGGTGTCGAGAGATGTTCGCGGCATGGGTCTTGGACTTGCCATCACGAAGAATTCCGTCGAGATGATGGGTGGCCAGATTGAAATTGCAAGCCGAAGAAATGTCGGTACCGAAGTTGTCATGACGTTTGAATTCAAGCTTGTGCAGTCCAAGAAGAGCGACGGAAATGCCGAACCGATTGTCAATTCGGGCTTTGCTGGCAAGAGAATCCTTTTGGTCGAAGACAACATCCTCAACCGCGAAATCACGATGGAAATCCTCCAGGACAATGGCTTTATCGTGACGGCGGTGGAAGATGGCGATATTGCCGTGAAAATGCTTTCGAAGGCGAAATCGAGGCCGTTCGATGTCATTTTGATGGATGTCCGTATGCCGGTGATGGACGGTTACGAGGCGACAAAGCGCATCCGTGCGTTCGAAAACAAGGATGTTGCCGGAATCCCGATTATCGCCATGACCGCTAACGCGTTTGACGAAGACCGCAAGGCTTCTTTCGAGGCGGGCATGAACGAACATATCGCAAAGCCGGTCAGTATTGAAAAGCTGAAGGACGTGCTGGCGATGTTCTTGTAACGGACTTGTAGTTTTATTCCTATTTATCTGTTACAACGGCGGTATGGCTCCAAAAAAATGTAAAAAGTTATCTATATTGAAAAACATATGTCAGCAAGAGTAACAAGTAGCGATAAAATTGAAGATATGTTTCCGGAAACCCCGGTACGTAAGATTATCACCCCTATCGAACGCCTGATGAAGGTGGAGACGACGGGCGGCATAGTGCTTATCATTATGACGCTTGCAGCTCTCATCTGGGCGAACCTGAGTCCATCATCGTACGAGCACTTTTGGCATTTGCCGATCGTGGTGACGATTGGCAGCTGGGTTGGCTCGGCCGATTTGCATTGGTTCATCAACGATGCGCTGATGACGATATTCTTCTTCAATATCGGGCTTGAAGTCAAAGGCGAAATGACCTACGGCGAACTGCGCGACCCGAAGGCGGCAAGCCTCCCGATTATCGCGGCTGCTGGCGGTATGCTTTTCCCGGCGCTTATCTACCTCACGCTCTGCCCTCCGGGGACGTCACATGGCTGGGGAATCCCGACGGCGACGGATATCGCGTTTGTGGTGGGCTGCATGGCTATCTTGGGCAAGAAGGTGCCGCATGCGCTCCGCGTGATGATTTTGACTTTGGCGATTGCAGATGATATCGGTGCGATTCTCGTGATTGCCATTGGCTACCCGAGCGGAGACGGCATCAACTTTAGCGCTCTTGGAATGGCTTTTGTGCTCCTCGCCTTGTTTAACGTGTTCTTCCGCATCGGTGTCCGCAACATGCTGCTGCTCCATTTCACGGGTATTGCCGTGTGGGCGTTCTTTGTCAAGTCCGGTGTGCATCCGACGATTGCGGGCGTGCTCCTTGGCCTTTCCGTGCCTGCTAAGGCCGTGGTGGCGAAAGGCATGGTCGCAAGCTTCACGAACAGTGTTGGAAACGTGCTCTCTGGCGAGACGAAGGACCGCAACGAACAGTATGAAGTCTTTACGATGCTCAAGCGCGGGGCAAGCGAAAGCGTCTCCTTGCAGGAACGCTTGTACAAGATGCTTGTGCCTTGGGTGAACTTTGGCATCATGCCGATTTTTGCGCTTGCAAATGCCGGTGTCGAAATCAAACTCGGCGGTCTGGATGTCCCGGTGCTTGGCGCTGTGGCACTTGCGCTTATTTTCGGTAAGCCGATAGGTATTTTCCTCTTCAGCCTCCTGTCTGTAAAGATTGGCGTTTCCAAGAAGCCGAGCTACTCCTGGAAGATCCTTTGGGGTGGCGGCATGCTTGCCGGTATCGGGTTCACGATGGCTCTCTTTGTCGCAGGCCTTGCCTTTGAAGACGGCGGCAACAAGGACTCTGCGAAACTTGGCATTCTCCTTGGAAGCTTTAGCGCAGCCATCCTCGGTACCATTTATATGAGTATCGTGTCTAAGAAAGAATAGTTGGCAGAACTTAGATCTTAGAACTTAGAAATGTCATGCCGGCCGCAGCCTGTGCTGAGCGTAGTCGAAGCATGCCGGCATCTCCATATACGGTTCAAATTGCAGATACTATTTCCTTAACTATATTTCTTTCGTCTCTCGTCTGTAGGACCGTAGGTCCGTTCTCTCGTCTAATAATGCCGCACTTCGTTTACATGCTCCGTTGCAGGGGCAATCGCATTTATACGGGCTATGCCGTGGATGCCCTGGCTCGTTTTGAAGAGCATTGCTGTGGGCGAGGGGCGAAGTTCACAAAGGCGTTCCCGCCGGAATGTATGCTGCGCACGTTTGAACTTGGCTCCCGCGAAGAGGCGCTCCGCCTGGAGGCTCGTATCAAAAAGCTGGACCGCAGGCAAAAGGATCTCCTTGCCGCAGGCGACGAGGCTTTATCTGCTGAATTGCTCGCTGGCCTTGGTGAAACGCTTGTCGCGCGCAAGGCGAGAATCCGGAAAGAAAGCGTCCGCAAAAAGTAACCGCAGAAACTTAATAGCGCAAAATTGGGGACAAGGCTGTTTTCGTTGAAAAATGAATGTACATTAGTAGCTGTATGATTTCTATCGAGACCGCAAAAAATCTAGAGGACTTGTTCCTGGTTAAAGCCGCCATCATGGGCAAAAAGCTCGAGAGCATTGGCGGTCGAAGAGGCGTGATGGAAATTTTGAGTTTGTCCTTGGCGGCGTACAAAAGTCAGGATTATGAAAAGTCATTGAAAATTCTTGAGCCGTTGTTAGATGCAATCAAGGACCATCCGTTCGAATCGGACGGTGCGGTGACCTATGTCTCCATTTCCGATGAGATGGAGTGGGCTCTATACCATTACTTTTTTCAGGTGCCGCCAGGGCATTTGGTGAAAAACGTTAGTTCCATTTGTCCGATGGACCTGATTTTTCGCCAGTATATCCTTGCGTCTATAGATTTTGGGGATTACACTTGCGCAAAGAATGCCTTGACCGAAGTGGTCCAGTGGAATCCGACGTCTGCGAAATGTAGGCTCTTGTATGCAATTTTAAGCAGTGCCGAGGAGCGTTGGGATGAATTGCTCGGCGAAATTATTTGCTGCATGAAGTATGTGTGTCGTTCGAAAGATATTGTCCATTGCTTTCAGTACTTGAAGTATTATTTTATAAGAAAGAAAATGAACAAGGAAGCCTTGTTCTGTAGCTTTTTGCGCTCCCGGTATTCTTTGTCTAATGATGTCTTTATGGACATATTGCATGACATGGTTATGCTGATTCCAAAAATTGGCATGGATTACATGAATATGTGCGATGAAGAAATGGAGGAATCCTGTAAAAAGCTGGGTATCACGATTGGATTTAATCCCGAAGTGGTTGCGGTTGCCCAGCGGAGTTACGAGGATGCGTTCATTGCAAAAGAATATGAAAAGGCCGATTATTTTGCAGAGGTCATGGCGGATTTGAAAACGGAACAGGAAAAAAAGAACGCCCTTAGCCTGCGGCAACTTCTTGAACGTCACGGGGCGCAGATTAGCTAGGCGCGATTTTTTTTACATACAGTAAAAAGCCCAGTTCAAAAGAACTGGGCTGAAATTTTTGTGATTTACTTTATTGTAATCTTTGCTGTCTTTGTAAAGCCTTCAGTCGAAATTTTTAAGATTGTAGCTCCGCGCGGCAAGTGGCCGAGATTGACTTTAGCTGATGCGCCTATATCGATGGTTTCGAGCAGATGGCCGACCATGTCGAATATCTGAATGCGTGCGTGTGATGTACTTGCGAGGTTTACCGTCAGTTCGTTGCTAGCGAAACTGAAATGGAGGGAATTGTGCAAGGCGATATCCATCTTTGTGGTCTTGCTGGACGAAGATTTTTCATTTTTGCTCGAAGAGCTTGAACTTGCGGTGTTCTCCTTGCTGCTTGAAGATTTTGCGGAAGAGCTAGAACTTGCAACGCTGCTCGAGGACTTTGCAGAACTGGAACTTACGACGCTGCTGGAACTGCTTGCTTCACCGCTCGAAGAACTTGCTACTTCTTTACTGCTAGATGATGATTCAGTTTTGCTCTTGACGATGATAGCTGCTTTTGCGGTAGCCGTGTTTTTCTTGCCGTCAATATTGTTCCCTTCAACAGTTAATTCGATTGTATAAGAGTTTACACTGTTTTCTTCGCTTACCTTGCCCGAGAACGTTACCGTTTTCTCGTCTTTATTCTGAGTGTACGCAACGCCCTTGGGAATTGTGCCGCCGATGGAAATGCTCTTTGCGTAATCGTACTTGAATATGAGCGGTTCGATTTCGTCGCCTACAAATACGGTCTGTGTTTCTTTGCCGCTGGTCAAAGAGACTGTAGCTGGGTTCGGTTGGACGTTGAGCGTAACGTAGGCGGTATCCTTGTTAATCTCTCCTTCAACGACGATTGCGATTTTGTATTCGCCTTCGGAAAGGGCGCTGACCGTTCCAGAAAGTGTCAAGGTCTGCTTTTCGTTGTCGGGTGTTAGTGCGAATTTCCCGTTAGGTTGTCCGGAGATGTTGTCTAATTTGGTTACATTTTCGAAATTGAATACGACAGGTTCGATTTCGTCTCCAGCCTTCACGGTTTGCGAAGTACTGCCGCTAACATGCTCCAGTTTTGTTACCCCAGGCTTGTGTGTCACATTGATCGTGGCGGAGGCTTCGGCATCGTTGTCGTTCCCTTTTGCGGTGACAGTAATGGTGTAAACCTGGTCGCCATTTGTTACCGGGATGTTCCCTGAAATGATGATAAGGTCTTTTTCCTTGTCCTGGCTGATTTCAAGAGTTTTGGGGATTCCTGAAATACTGTAGTTCTGCATGTGCGCATACCGGAACGCGATTGGCTTGATTTCATCACCGGCAACAACATTCTGTGTTTCGTTTTCGTTTGTGACTAATGTTGTTGTAAAAGGCTTGTGGTTTACTTTAATTGTGCCGTTAAAGACGATGGAATCTTTTTCCGTAATGTAGGCTGCAAGTCTATAATTAAAATCGCCATCGGGATGGTCCTGGCCCGTGGCACCCGAAATTGTAATTATAGCAGATTCGTCGTCTATTTTTGCCGAAATTCCCTCAGGCACGCCAGAAAGATTTGCTTTAAGCAATTCTGTATAACCGAACACAATGGGTTCTATCTCATCGCTTGCGGTAACTGTTTGGTCAAGGCTTCCGCTGACATGCTCCACTTGTTCATTTAACGGGGTGACGTTTATACCGGTTGTGATTTGCAGGTATTCATGGGCATAATTCCCAGCTGCGGTAAATGACATTTCGTATTCGTGCCCGGGGGTGTTAGCCGGAATGCGACCGGATATGGTGCACTCGGCTTTACTGCTTGGCAGTGTGCCGCAATCCAATTTCAGTCCCAGCGTCTTGACCGTTGTATTTACCGGGTAATTGATATAAAAATCATAAACTCGATTGAGTTCCGTAATTTCGTAAACGACAGGTTCGATGACGTCTCCCGCTTTTACCGTCTGCACCGACTTTCCGCTGATGAGCCTATGGCTTATGTGAGTATTGAATTGGGCTATGGCGGTTTGCGTCATAGCCAATAGGGCTGCGGTGAACAGGGAAAGTCCGTGAAGCTTTTTCATAAAATCCCCTTTGAATATGGTATGGTTTAGCCTACTTGTTAATGATAGAAATAAAATTTTATGGCGTTTGTACGTTTGTTCATTTTACGGCCAAATCTACGACGAGGGCAATTGCCATACCGATACTACAGACGCTGATGAAGCGCTGGATGAATTTGTTGCCTTTCTTGCGTTGCGTGAAACTGCCAAGGTAGCCGCCAAACCATGCGCCTGCCGCCATGATGATGGCGATGGGCCAGTCGATTTTTCCGGCAATTCCCAGTGCAACCGTGCTTACGATCAGGAACACATTCGTGAGTGCGTTCTTGATGGCGTTCACGTGAATCGGGTCAAGACCCGTGTAGCGCGTGAGTCCAAAAATTTGTACAAAACCGACACCCACCTGCACAATGCAGCCATATATGGCGATACCGAAAAATCCGAGGGCGCCTTTGATGGTGAGCTTTTCGGGAGGTGTCTCAGGGGGCTTTCCGAGAATGTCCTTGCGCAAGTTGCTCATGACCACCACAAGGCATATCACGACGGCGAGAATCGCCTGAAATAGTTTATCGCCAATGCGAACCAAGAAGCATGCGCCAAGGAGTGCACCGAAGAAAGTCGGCAACAAGAGCTGCAAGAAAATTTTTTTGTTCAGGTAGCCGTGACGCGCAAGATTATAGGCGCTGCTGAAGTTCCCGATAATGAGCCCGATGCGGTTTGTGCCGTTTGCGACAGTCGCAGGAAGCCCGAGAAAAATCATGATGGGGAGGCTAAGCGTGGAACCTCCGCCTGCGATGCTGTTGATGAGGCTTACGACTGCACCCAAAATAAAGAACGCCGGGTACTGGGCGTAATTCCACCATTCTGTCACTTGGCGAGTTCCTTTTCAATAAACTTTCTGTTGCTTTCGACTTTCTCGCGCTGCGTTGTTTCCGGGAATTCCGCAAGGCACTTGTCGAGTGGTGCGATGGCGTCGTTCAGCAGTTTCTTTTTCTTTTCTTCGTCCGTTTGCTTTAGAGACTTTGCAAAAATTTGCGATGTCGTTTTGCGCTGCTTGTTGCAATAAGCATCAGCAAGGGCGATGTACTTTTCGTTTGCTTCTTTGCGGAGCTTGCTCGTCTTGAGTTTGTTCAGCAAATCCTTTGCCTTGTCAAACTTCTCGTTTGCGATGAGCGTGTCTGCTTTCGCAAGTGCTGCGGCGGGGTCTTGCTTTTCCCACATTTTGGCGGTTTCGGAGTTGGTCGCCTTTTCGAGCTCTTCGATGTGATTCAGGAATGCCTGCACTTGTAGCGTGTCTTCGAAATCGCGGTAGCGGATGCGGAATGTTTCGGTCTGCTTGCGGGCTTCTGCAAATTGCGCTTTTTCGTCGGCGAGAATCTTGATTTCGTCAAATTCTTTCGATGCCTTCTTGAGTGTGTTTGAATAAGCGATTTTCTTCTGGCCTTTCGCCCAGTTTGCAAGCGAGTCGCCAGGAGCGAGCTGCGAAATCAAGCTGTCCGCCGTTTCGGCGACCATGCTGTACGAGGCTTGCACGCGGTTCATGTTCTGAATCTGGAGTGCCATGGATTCGAATTCTTTTGCCTTTTCTTCGCGGCGCTTGCCGAAAGCTTCGCGGAGCGTGTCCGAATGCGCTTGCCATTTTTCCCACATCGGCGCCATTGTCGAGAAACTATTCAAGATGACGGAGGCGGAGTCCGTTTGGCCTGCGCGGCTGAGCGTGTCGGCGTAGCTAAAGACGTAATTGGCGAGTGCGGGGAATGCCTTGTACGGGTCCATCGTCGTTTCGAGTGTGCAATGCGAAAAATGCGTCTTGTCGCATGGCGGCAACATCATGAGTACCGTATCGACTCGAGTTTGTACGAGAACTGTTGGCGTCTGGTCGGGCGTTGTGATGCTGAACTGGTCGGGTGTCGAAATTTTGAACTGGTCGAGAAGTTGTGACGCGCTATCGCCGGTGACGACCTGCATTTCGGTGTGCGTGCCGGTCTGTGTCTCGGCGGATTGGACCGTGTCTTGCCCGATGATTTTCGTGAACGGAGCGGGTTCAGTTTTGCTTGAAGGGTTTGCGTCTGGCGACGGACATTGGCTTGTGCCGATGCATGCGGTAAGAGAGAATGCAGAGGCAAGTGTTGCAACCTGAACGAGAACCGTAGATTTTGACATGAAACACTCCGAAAAAGTTCAATATTCCTGCGTTATCAAAGATAATAATTAGAATGTGTAAAACCTAGTGCAGTCAATAGTCATTGGTCATTAGTTGTTAGAAGCCGTGATGGCTTCTGCTGCTTAAGCTATTGACTAATGACCAACAGCTGATAACTAATTGTTACTCAGCATCGGCTTCGATAGGTACGAATGCGTTTTGGCTGCTGAAGTTTTCGGGCAAATCCCAGTCGTCATCCTTTGGCATGGCGGCTTGCGGTTTTGGCGGCTGAACTGGCGTGAACGTCTGCTGCGGATCAAGTGGAATCTGCTTTGCGGCTTCCTTTGCCTTCTTGATGGAATCTGCCTTCATGACTTCTGAAACTGGCCTTGCATCAGCAGGGATGACTTGTTGCGGCTTCGGCGCACTTGTGATTGGCGCTGTCCCAGCTTGCGCAGTAGCGGGCTGTGCGACACTGGGCGCGGCTTCTTGTGCTTTAACCGTCGCGGAATCTGTTGCGTTTCCGGTTTGCGGTGGCGTGCTTGCCTGCGGCATTGGCAGGCTCACGACAATTCCAGATTTTGCAATTGTTTCAGCGGCTATCTTTTGCACTTGCGGCGGCGTGAATCCCGGCACATCGAGCCACGGGAGCGGGCGGCCTTTTTCTCCGTTCACCAAAGCTTCACCGGTCATCGGGTCTACCGTGAGTTCACCGCGTTCGTTTGTCAGCATCAACGGCACTTCGCCCGTGGCGATCATCGAAATGTCGAGGAAGTCGATTTGCTTCGGGATGCCGAGAATGTCTATTTCTTCCTTCGCAAACGTTGCCCATTGCGGCAAACCACCCGAGGCGCCTGCAATACGCGTGCGTCCCGATTTCAAAGGCTTGTTGTCGTCAAAGCCCACATAGCTACCAATGGCAATCACGGAATCCAGTGCGATGCCGTTCTTTTCCTTGACGTACGTCGGGAGCGCACCAAGGAACGCCACGTTGCGGTAATCGTTTGTCGTACCCGTCTTGCCCATCACCGGGTAACGGAGCTTTGAGGCCCCTTCTGGATTCTTGACGCTCAGTGCGGTGAGCTGGCTGTGTGCCGTACCGTTCGTGAACACGGAGCGCAACATCACGCCCATCTGCGTTGTCACGGTATCGTCAAGCACCGTCATCGATTCCATCTTGTTCCTGAAAATCGTACGTCCGTCGCGGTTCTTGATTTCCTTGATAAAGCAGGCTTCGGTCCAGTTGGCGTCTTTGCATTTGAAAATCTTGCCCGTGAGGAGCGTCTGGTAGGCTGTCGTGATTTCGGCAAGCGTAATGTCGTTTACGCCGAGTGGCATACTGAACACTTTCTGCAATTTTTGGTGGATGCCGATTTCGTTTGCGAAGCGGGCGTAGTCGGCCATCGCAAGCGCACGGCGGTAATCCGGCCAGTAACGCAGATGAGCCATGTCAAAGTAATCTGCATCGCTATCGACCGGTTCAATCATGGCGTTCAAACGTTTAAAGTCGGCAAGCGTAAAGTTTTCAATTAGCTGTACGGAATCGAGCGGCAACAGCTTTGTCGATTCATCCGGGTCGAGCTCCTGTATTTCGCGGGCGCGCCAGATTTCAGAGTAACGCTTGAAGTTGTGGTTTACGTACTTCGTAATTTTCGGGTCGCGCTTCGCTTGTTTCAAACCGATGTCCGTAAACGTGCCGTAGCGCAAGTTCTGCACGGCGCGGGCCTGCAATACCTTGCCGTCGTTCATATAACGTTCCACGAGCGCATCGCGTGCCTTCGTGAATTCGATTTCGCGCTTGACGTCTTCCTTCATCATGAGGCCGAACTTGTCGCGCAAACGTTCCACGAACTTGATGCGTTCTTCGTCCGGACTGCGGGCAAAGCCGTTTTCGCAGGCAACGTCTTCGAATTCCTTGTCCGAGAGCTTGTCCATGAGGTGTTCCAAAAGCCAAATACTTGCAATGTTTTCGGAACGCGTGGCGGCCCATGCAATGCTGACAACGTCACCCTTGTTTTTGTGGTCTGGGCGCGGGAAGTAGAACTGGTTCCCGTACTGGAAGACGTTGAATTCGTTTTCGAGATTGTCGAGGTAGTTCCAGTGGTACTTGAGGGCGAGAGCGTAAAGAATCGGCTTCCAGCTAGAACCGAGCTGACGAAGCGCCTTGAAGCTACGGTCAAATCCTGTGTTGTGGAAACCGCCCTGGCTTGCGAGCACCTTGCCGTTCTGGATGGCGACGAGGGCGCCTTGCAGCACCGGTTCTGTTTCAATCTTGCACTGGGCGTAACCGTCAATCGGGGTTTCGTCAATAATGCTCACGAGGAGAATGGCGCCCGGCTTGAGCTGGGTCGCGAGAATCTTGTTCACATCGCCACCGGCGAGTTTGGCAAAGTCGTTTACGGATTGCTCCGTGACAATGCCCTTGAGCTGTCCGAAGTTCAACTTAAGCGATTGCAGTCTGCCGGTCGTATCGTAGAAAACGCTATCCACGGCGCCGTAGAGGTAATCGCCCTTGCGAGCGGTGCGGGCGCGGTTTGCGAATTGCGCCTTCGGGAGCACAAAGCCACCGAGCTGTAGTTGCAAGTTACTGATGTTTGTCTGCAATGCGCGTTTGGCGGCGTCCTGCGACTTGGCGTTCAAAGTTGTCGTGATTTCGAGCTGTGCCTTGCGCCAATCTTCGATACCTTCCTGCTGGAAAAGTTCGTGGAAAAAGTCGCTGTCGAGGCGTTCTTCCAAGCGTTCAAGTGTCGTGCTCATCGTGAAGCGGAAATTGCCGTGGTTGAATTCCAAGGGCTTTGCAATGGCTGCGTCCATGTCGGCCTGCTCAATGTAGCCTTCTTCGACCATGCGTCCGAGCACATACTTGAGTCGGGCCTCGCCGCGGGCAATCGCCTTTTGCCTGCGTTCTTCGGTGCGCTGGATAAACGGGTCGTAGTTGAACGGCCCCTTGACCGAGCCTGCAATGAAGGCGCATTCGGCGAGCGTGAGGTCCTTGAGTTCCTTGTTAAAGAAATACTGGGCTGCGATAGCCACACCCTTGCCCGTACCCGAAACGTGGAACTGGTTCAGGTAAAATTCCAGGATGTCTTCCTTGGTAAAATGCTTCTCCATGCGGAGCGCGTTCAAAAATTCCTTGAGCTTTTCCTTGATGCTGCGTTCTTCACGACCAAAAATGTTCTTGACAGCCTGCTGCGTGAGCGAGGAGCCGCCTTGGCTCATTCGCCCAGACTTGACGTTGTTGACCATGGCGCGCATGAACCCCTTGAGGTCGTAACCGTTGTGGGTCCAGTAGCGGGAGTCTTCGGCCGCGATAAGGGCGTTGATCAAGTTGACCGGAATATCGCCGTAGGGCACGTAAACGCGGTGGTTGGCGTCGAAGAATGCCCCGAGCAGGTTTTCGCCGTCTTCGTAGAAGACGCGGGTTTCGCCGGAGAGCACCTGCAAAATATTGGCGCGGTTAAACTGGTTGTCCGGATCGCGTTCGGGGAGAATCTTGAACACGACGATGTAAAAGGGGATGTAGCAAATCAGGGCTACAAGGAAAATGGCGACGATGATTTTAACAAACTTATTCATATTTACGTAAATTATTGAGTATTAACGATTTACAAGATATAAAAGTTTTGAGGGGGTGACCTGCCCAGGGATCCGTAATATGTAAAAATTAGGGGCTTTTTTGTGGAAAAACGATGAATTTGGCTGTTACCCCTTGAAATTATGGCGAAATTTTGTTAAAATTTGGGTCCCCAAGATGGGAAGATGGCCGAGTTGGCCGAAGGCGCGTCCCTGCTAAGGACGTATAGGACTTAATCCTATCGCGAGTTCGAATCTCGCTCTTCCCGCTGAAAAGCCCCGAGTCGAAAGACTCGGGGTTTTTTCTTACACTCGTCACCCCGGCCATCGTGCCGGGGTCGCTATTCACGTTACAAGCTGCTAACTTTTCAATTTACCTTTATTTATATACATGAACGTGTCGGCTCTCTTGAGCACATCCTTTACACATTCATCGACCTGTGGGCTGAATTCCGCCATGCCGACTGCAAACGAAATGCTCTCCTTTGGGACGTCTGGCTTGCGGTTTACGGATGATTTCAGCTTTTCAAAAAGTTCTGTGCGTTTTTCGTACTGTTCGCCAAACAGGATGATGACGAATTCATCACCACCGATGCGGTAGACCGGACTGTGCTTGAAAATATCGCAGAAGACCTTGCTGCAGTTCTTGAGGTATTCGTCGCCCATGTCGTGCCCGAACGTGTCATTGATGACTTTCAGGTCGTTCACATCGCATTCTAAGATTGCAAATTTTAGTTTATCCTTAGCCTTGATTTCTGCATCGATGAGATCGCTTTTAGCCTTGAATGCTGCGATACTCCCGACGCCTGTTAACGGATCCTTGTTCGCGATGAGCTTTGTGTGCTGGAGGTCTTTTCTCAGCTTTAACGCCGTCTCCTCAAGGCGGTGCTCAATTTCGACATTGATGATGCCTACGACGAAAGACTGCGTGTTGCCCTTGTCTGTAGCGATTTTCAGGCGGAAGTGTTCGATATGGTCGTCAATTTTTGCAAGGAACGGGAGCGTGTAATAGGGCGTTGTACGGATGATTTCCTTGCATTTCTCGAGAGTCGATTTCTCGATGAAGTCGCTGAACTCGTTCGGGACAAAAATTCGCTTCATCAGGTTGTCGAAGCTGTTTGGGTCGGTAGCAGTACGGCTCTCGGCCAAAAGCGGCGCAAACCTATTGCTGACCTGGTAATACTTTATCTGATTCCTGGCCGTGTTGACGTACATAACAAGGTCGTAGTCCGCGGAAAGCCCGGCGATGATGACCGCCCTTTGCGACAGGTCCCTGTTTCGCGTAATCTTCGAAATGAAAAATGCGTAGATAGTGCAGCAGCCGAGCATGTAGCCGATGGAATCGCAGGGCGCGAGCGGATATGCCTTTTGGAGGAGGCCACAGAGGATTGGCGCCAGGATGAACAGGATGCTTGCGGTGAAGTGGCGGCGTGCACTGATTTTTCGGGCCCTTATAAATTTGTATGCGGCAAACAGTGCGATGAGGAAAAATGTGGAGTATTTACAGTAGTAAAGCAGGTTGCGCCCAGACCGTGCGATGTATGCCCCATCTGCGCCTATGTCAAAAATAAATCGCGACTTGATGTTCACGATGAGCAATATAAACTGGAAAAGCACAAGTGCAATCGAGAGCATCTTGGCAGGAATCGCCTTTTCACGTTCAATATTGATAAAATTCAAAATATAGCTCAGCCATATATACGCCGAAACGGCCGCCGCCAGGTGAAAAATCGTCGAAGATACGAAAAATGGCGTAGTGCTGTCAAAAAATCCACCGCCGAGGACACCCCAAATGCCGTCCTGAAGGCAAAAAAGAATGGTCCAGTTGGAGAGGAATAGAAAGTCCTTGTCTGTCTTTTCGCTTTTGTCCAAGGCAGACCTGAACTGATTCATGAAAATCAGCAAAACGAGCGCACATGTGAATGCTAGTACATAGTATAGCGAATTAACCATAAACCCCTTACGATAGTCCAGTGTAATATAAGTTTTTTGTAGCTATTTTGCAACTTTTGCGGAAAGCTGTGTTTTTCGTCACGGGGGGATTCTCGCCCTAAGAGCTGTTGTTCTTTTAGCGTCATTTTCCTTGGGTGGCTGTATAAGGATATTTGCCGTTTCTTCATCCTCCACGGGGAAAACATGTGTTTTTTTTGGTCTTTTCTTAGGCTTTTACGCTTAAAATCCCGCTTTTTTGAAAAATTTCTTGACTTTTATGTTTGCATAATGGATATTATTAGGTGGATTTAATCACAAGGAGTTTGACCATGAAGACGAATAGCTTTTTAGTCGGCGCCATTCTCGGTGCCGCAGCGACCGTTGCTATCACAAAAAAGTTTTTTAAGTGTTGCTCTTGCGACGAGAATGAAACTTGTGACAACCCGGTCTTGAAAGATGCCGACGACGCGGTCGAAAAGCTCCACAATTCCGTGGACTCTCTCCGCAAGGAGTTAAACCGCCGTATCGAATCCGAGCAGACCTACGCCGCGAAGTGCGAAGACCTCAAGGAACAGGTGGCAAAGCAGAACGCCGAAATCAACAACCTCAAGAACGTCTGCGAAATGCAGGACAGCCGCAACAAGAAACTCGAACAGGAACTTGCGGGCAAGAATTAATTGGAGGCCTCGGCAACTCAATGCCGAGGTTTTTGTTTGATTGGGAACGTTTCCCTCTGGTGAAAATTACTTGTTTGTCAGTAATCAGTCAAATAAATTGATATTTTCATGTGTTTCTCCAACATTGCCTTCTTTCTAGAACTTGACGGAAATGCCCAAGTGCGTTGCAAAACCGTTGCGGAACAGTAGTGCCGACGCGCTTCGTTCCAGGGAACCGCTCTTGTCCTTGGCGACTTGTTGGTTCGACTTCGCTGTTGAGCCCGAGCTGCCATTCGAAGGCTTTTGAGGGGTGCTTCTGTCTCCGTCGGAATCGGCGAGGTAATCCTTGTAATCCACGTAGAACGGGATAATCTGCGAAATCCCGTATTGGAGAGAAAGGCTGAGCGGCCCTTCTTTCTGAAACTCAAAGCCGAGGGAGAGGACGCTTCCGATGCTGCTGACCTTGCGTAGCGTTTTTTCGTTTGTAACTTGGTGGGTCGTCAGGATGACCGTTTCGATTTCTTTTTGGATGTCCACCTCGCCGCCCGCGCCAAAGAAGTCAAGCTCGATGCTTGGCTTAAAAATGTAACGCTTGCCCATTTTCCAGTAGTAAGAGGCTCCGCCGACGATTGCGGATGCGTCCAGTTCCGCATCGGCACGGAAAGTCCTTTGCAAAAACGAAAACGATAGTCCCTTGAGGACCGAGCCTGGGAGAGCCCTGTTAAGGGCGAGTGTTTCGTAAAAACGTTCCTGGTTCGAGAATATTTTACCCGAAATGTGCATGAGCTCTAGGTGCGTCCACAACCTTTCCTTTTGCCATCTGGCGTAGGCCATGTGTACATTTGCTTCTATCGGAAGATACATGAACCGCTTGCGGCTTGTCTCCTCGTGGTAAATCCCGTAAACTGTCATGTCCGCGTCGAAGTATGCGTAGCCCGCGTCAAGACGGGAGCCGCTGAAGGTGTGGCCATATTCGCCGTTTAGAATGAGAACCCCGGCGGAATCTCTCAGGTAGTATTCCTTGTCCGGGTTGCGTGGAAATGTTCGAATATAATTTAAAGATAAATTAAAGTAATGGCTCCCTATCTTGGAGCCTGCCGAAAGTTCGCTATAGACAAAGTGTGACTCCCAATCGACGGGAATGGTGCTGATGAGGTCAGTCTTTTTTGTGGGGATCCAACTGATGGTGCCTAGATTTATGGAGCCGAAGGCGAAACGGGTTTTTGCGCTGAACAGGGAATCGTCACGGTGAAATGTTGCTTTGGGCATGACCATCGGCAGAGTGCTTACGTCGAGGCCTAGGGAATAGTTTTTGAAATTGCTTTCAAATCCCGCGCTTGCAATAGTTTGTCTGCTCACACTTTTGAGGTGCCAGTTGTTCTCGGTGTAACGGGAACGGATGTCTAAATGTTGTATTGAACCATGCACAACGAAGTTCTTGATGCTGAACGAGTCTTTGACACTGCAGCCCTTTGCTGCAAAGTGCTTGTCTTTTTGGTGCAGCATAAAAAGCCCGCCACAATCGGCGAGTCCGACATTGCTTGCCGCCAGGACCTGAATCGCGCCAAGCCCAAGCGCAAGTAAAGTGCTTCTAGTGTTTGACACTAATCTTAATCTTCGTTGTCGCGGAATTCCGTCTTGAGGAGGTTCCAGAAGGCGTCGGTTGTCATGCCCGGGAAAACTCCGCCGAACGTAATGTCCGGGAAGAAGATAAAGTTCTGCATGTCGTCAAACGTGTAGTCCTCGTATCTTGTGCCGTCTGCAGTCGGCTTTCCGTTGGCGAGCTTCTGGAACGAGATAGTCTTTGCGCCCGAGGCGTTGGTGAAGTCGAATGCGTTGGGAACATCGTCGAGGTATGCGTTTGCAAAGAGGCGGACTCCGTTTTCGACCTTGCACACGGAAGAGTTGAGCGTGACCGACGACGGGACGAATTCTACGACATTGTCGTTGTAGTAATTGTGGGAAATCGGAGAGAAGGACACCACGCAGTTGTTGAACTGGAGGTCGTAGCACTTGTTGAATCGGTTGTCGCCAATTTCGTAGTTGAGGCAGAAATACAACCTCTCCGGATTTGAGTAGTCTTGATTTACATGGGCGTGGAAATAGTCGAACTTGATTGTTTTTTCGACTTGATATCTCACGGCGTCGATAAGATCGTTTTCGGCGTAAGTAACTCCGTGATATCCGAAATCCGTGGACCATTCAAAGCCTTCAACCGGAATGTTCCAGATCGAGGCATCGTTGAACTTGTGGTAGGGGAGGTATTGCTGGAATCCGTCCGTAATCTGGAAGAACTTGGCGAGGTTCACGACGAGCTTCGTGCCATGCGGAAGCGTGATGGTGACACCGGTATGTAACGACTCGCGGTAGTGTTCCAGGGAGTCGATGGCCTTTTGGAAATCGCGGACGCTCACATCCGACATTTCGTCATCGCCGACAATGTAGGGGTCGTTCTTTTGAGTGGCGTTACCGTTCTTGGCTTCGTCAATGCCATATTGCAACCCGACTTCGACAAAAGCGATGGCCGTATCGAGCAAGTTCGGGATGTCTGTATAGCGGGCAGTCCAGTTGCTGTAGACTCTGGAGAAAGCGCTTTCCTTGCTCATGAGGGAGATGATTTTACGAGCGCCAGATTCAGTGATTTCATGGGCGGTAAAGCGGTTGTCGTTGATCCAGTCGTATTTGTTGTCAGTCGAAAAATCGATGTTGATGCTTGCGCCGAATGTGAGGATTGCCTTGGTTACAAACATGGCGGCAAGTGCCGGAGCGAATTCACCGCGGTCCAGTTCGTAGGTCTTGTCTTCGTAGGTGTAATTGCAGATGAACTTGTCATCACCGACAATGTTCTTCATGTAAATGATAGCCGAGTCAATAGACGGGATTGCCTGGACCATAGCGTCCTGGGCAAATGTGGTGAGGAGTTTCCCGTCACTTGTAATGAGGAGCTGGTTGAAGTCCCTTATGCCCATGTCGTCTAGGTCCATCTTGTTCTGGACAGTATCGATGAACGACTTGATATCTTTGTTATTGACGAGGTCGGTGATGATGCTCAAGGCGTAGCCCAATTGAGCTTCGCAGTTGCCTGGATACTTGTCAAGGACGCTTTTGAAGGTTCCCTTGGTTTGAGCGCTCACGACCTGCGCGTTCTTGAAATTGCCTTTGCCGATATCTTTTAAAATGTCTGCGATATTCGCCTTTGCTTTTTCCAGTTCTGCCGAAACGCTCGGGTCAGAAACTTCTTGGCAACTGAATGCTTCGAATTTTGGAGTGTTTGGAGTGTTGCTCCCTGATGAAAAATTGCTGGGGTTGGAATCTTGGCCGCAAGCGGCGAAAAGCGAACAAGTTCCAATGGCTAGTGCGAATAACTTTTTTGATATCCACATAAAATAAAATTTCCTTTTTGAGAAAAATACAAAAAATATGTTCAAAATAAAGATGGGGGTAGCATTTTGTTGATAAAAAATGAACAAACTCTTTATTTTTTCTTCAAAAAAGTCATTGCTTGACGAAAAAGCCGGTGGGGCATTTCTGCATGGAATCATATTCCTTTGCTTTGACATGCCGGATTCCTCTCTGGCATCTCCTTTTTTGAATTTCGAATGACGCTTTCCCTAAACTTTTCGCGAATTTGCAAGTGCAATTTTTTGAACTTTGCTGCAGAAGTCTCGTCAAATGCGGACTTGAGCGTTTCTTGAAGTCCGTGCCAAGGATGCGCAAAATAGTTTTTTTCTATATTGCAGTTCGTTTAAAAAACGATTAAAACAAAAAAGGAATATCATGCCAGCTTTTGATCCAAATGCGAAAAAGATGCTGATTTCGGGCAACGAAGCCATTTCCCTTTCCATGCGCCATTGCAATGTGCAGCTTGCCGCAGGCTATCCGGGAACGCCTTCTACCGAAATCTTGGAAGATTACTCTGAACTGGGCGGCTATGCCCAGTGGGCTCCGAACGAAAAGGTCGCTGCCGAAGTCGCTCTCGGTGCCGCTTTTGGACATGCCCGCAGTGTGGTCACCATGAAGATGGTTGGCTTGAATGTGGCAAGTGATGTTCTCTATACCGCAACTTACACCGGTGTCGATGGCGGCATGGTTTGGATTGTTGCCGATGATCCGGGCCAGGGCAGTTCCCAGAACGAACAGGATACGCGTAACCACGCGAAGGCATCCGTTTGCCCGATGTTCGAACCGAGTAACTCCCAGGAAGCCTACGATTTCTTCCGCATCGCCATGCAGACGAGCGAAAAATTCAAGATTCCTGTCATCCTCCGCATGACCACCCGCGTGGACCATTCCAAGTCTATCGTCGTGCCGAAGGAAGAACTCCCGGCAATGGTGCCGAACTTCGAACGCAATATCGCCCAGCACGTGATGGTGCCGGGATTCTCGAAGCCGGCTGGCCGTCGCCTTCGCGCCAAGATGGACGAAATGGAAGCCTGGAACGTGGCCGAAGGCCCGAATAAGGTCGAAATGCGCAGCGCCGATTTCGGTATTATCGTGAGCGGCATCAGCTACCACCACGTCCGCGAAGCCGCCCCGGAAGCAAGCATCCTCAAGCTCGGTATGACTTATCCGCTTCCGATGCAGCTCATCAAGGATTTCGCTAAGAAGTTCGAAGGCAAGCGCCTCATGGTCATCGAAGAAAACGACCCGTGGCTTGCTGAAAACATCAAGGCCGCTGGCATCCAGTGCGAAAGCAAGTTTGACCCGATTTTCCGCTTTGGTGAACTCGACGTGAACCGCGTCCGCCGCATTATCGCTGGCGACAAGAACCCGGATCCGGTTCCGGTCAAGGGTAAGCCGCCTATGCTCTGCCCGGGCTGCCCGCACCGCAGCTCCTTTGCCGTGCTTAAGGAACTCGACTGCATCGTTTCCGGTGACATCGGCTGCTACACGCTGGCTGCTCTCCCGCCCATCAGCGCCATGGACTACATGATTGACATGGGTGCCGCCATCGGTATGGGTATCGGCCTCCGTAACGTGCTCCCGCGCGAACAGGCAAAGCGCGTCGTGTCCGTGATTGGTGACTCTACGTTTGTTCACAGTGGCATCACCGGCCTTGTGGAAGCAGGCTACAACCGCCCGGAAACTGGCCACGTTGTCATCATCCTCGACAACAGCATCACTGCTATGACCGGCCAGCAGGAACACCCGGGTACGGGCCGTCACCTCGACCACAGCCCGGCCTACAAGATTGACTATAAGGAAGTTGCAAAGGTCGCCGGTTTCGACAACGTTTACGAAGTCAACCAGGTCAAGGAACCGGAAGAATTCAAGCGCCTCGTGAAGGAATCCCTCGAAAAGGACGAACTCACGCTTATCGTTGCTAAGAGCCCCTGCATTCTCGCCCTCAAGAGCATCCTTGCCTGGGACAAGGCAAACAAGGAAAAGGCCGAAAAGGCTTTGGCCGAAGCAGAAGCCGCTGCCAAGAAGAACAATAACTTTTAATAGAGAGGTTGAATAATTATGAGCGTAATGAACGTTAAATTTGCAGGCCTCGGTGGCACAGGCGTTATCAAGGCTAGTGACGTGATGGCCGAACTTGTTTTCGAACAAGGTTACGACGTGAAGAAAGCCGAAGTCCATGGCATGAGCCAGCGCGGTGGTTCCATCGCTTCTGACGTGCGTTTTGCAAAAGATGAAGAAGTGCAGTCCCCGATGATCCCGTGCGGCGAAGCCGACTACCTCGTTGTCTTTGACGAAACTCAGGTTGTCGTGAACGAAGCCTACATGAAGCAGGGCGGCGTGCTCCTCACGCCGGCTGACATCGATGTTTCCAAGCTCGAAAACGTGAAGGCTTTGAACGTCGCCATGCTCGGCAAGCTCTCCAAGCACTTCGACTTCACCGTGGACCAATGGCTCGTCGCTTTGAACAAGCTCTTTGCCGAAAAGTTCCACGAAGGCAACAAGAAGGCCTTCATGCTCGGCTGCGAAGGCTAATTAGCATTGTCATTCCCGCCACCGAGCGGGAATCCCCTTTTCAAAAGGACTGCCTTCGCGCAGTCCTTTTTTCTGTATTCAATCTTGCGTTATTTTCCAAATAAATCAGCGTGTGTTCCTGTTGCAGTAGCAGAAAGAATCAGTTCATCGTTAATTATTTGGTACATCAAAAGCCAATCGGGTTCGATGTGACATTCTCTAAAGTCTTTCAAACTGCCGACAAGTTGGTGGTCATGACACTTGGGAGGGAGAGGAATTTTTTTTTGATAGTTTGTCAAGAACGGAAACGAGCTTGCTTAAATCCTTGCCTCGTTTTTGCATGGTCTTGACATCGTGCTTCATTCTGTTGGTGTATTTGATTTGGTACAAACTTAATCCTCCAGCATGGAGGCTACGGCTTCTTGCGCAGATGAATAGGGACCGTGTAGATTCTCTTGCTTCCGCGTATCACTAATCGCCTTTTCAAGAGATAAATCTTCGGGGGCGTGGCGGACATCGAAAGGAATGCCGTTCTTTTCGATAGCGAATGTCAAAAAAATGCGAATAGCGGTGGATGTGTCCAAGCCCAGTGATTGGAACAAGTCGTCTGACTTTTTCTTCAATTCATCATCTACTCTTAATTGCAATGTCGCCATGTTCGACTCCTTTTTTTTTATTAAATATACTATAAATGTCATTACAAATCAATACTTTTGATATTGGCTGTAATGAATATTTTGGTTATCTCTTGAAAATCGCTCCCTTGACTCCACATCAAAGGGATGATACTTTTAGTATGAGGAGTGCGTCTGTTATGAAAAAGACTAAATCGACTTTTGAAAAGGTTATGTCTGACCTGAAACAGAAGATGGCTTTTGAAAAGGAATACGCAGAATTTCTTCAGTCGGAAATTCTGTTAGATGTGGAACGAAAGAAGAAAAAATGACTGAAATGAGGAAGATTTTAGCTTATGGACAAATTAAAGAAACGAAAGTTGGGAAAGAAAGGGTGGAAAGTAGGGGAGGTGGACGAATATCTTGGATTGAGTCCTGCTGAAATGGAGCTTATCACTAAGAAATCCGTCCAAATTCCCTCGAATTTCCAAGAAATCCCTAAATAACGTGCTTTTATATTTGTAATTTGTGTTTGTGGCACAATTTTTGCAGAATATTCAGAATGTCCAAAATGCGTTTGCGCCGACATCTCGCCCGGCGGCGTCTTGTTGTGCATCTCGTAATGTGTCTCGCAAGGCATCTCGCCCGGCGGGCGTTCTTGCTTGTGCCATTTTAGCTGCGTTTTTGCTTGGATGCGAAGAAATCGAAGAACCCAAGCCTTGGATTCGCGTCGAGCGCCCGCAGATGCTCTTTACCGATACGACTCTTCTCGACAGCTACGATAAGGGCGTACTCAACTGGCGCCTGAAAACCGCTTATCTGGAACGTTGGGCCGACAAGGAAATCGTGACGGTGCGTCCGGTGTTCGTGGACATTTATGATTCCATCGGCGAGCGTGTGGCGTTTCTGCGTGCGGACTCCGGCAGTCTCGACATGACATTCACGTACGTTTACGCTTACGGTCACGTTTATGCGCTGACTCCCAAGGGCGCCTCGGTCCGTGCGGATTCGCTCCTCTGGAATAAGAAGGATAATTTGGTCAGAACCGCAAGCTATGTGCGCGTTGTCTCTGAAGATGGCGACGTGTTGCAAGGTGTCGGTTTTGAAAGCGATGCGCAGTTCGACAACTGGAAAATCCTTTCGAACGTGACGGGCATTTTCCAGGATGCGGCAAAGCGTATGAAGGATGAAGACAAACGACAGGCTGAGGCGGAACGTTTAAGCAATCCGCCGTCCTCGTCATCGCAGGCGGTAAAGCCTGCATCTTCACCGTCCAGGAAGGCTCCGCCACGCGGTCTCCCGCTCAAGCCGAAGGCAGGGATGCCGTAATGAATTTCCGCGCACTCCTTTCCATCGTCGCATTGATTTTTGCGTCTACTCTCGCATTTGCGCAGTCTTCGCCGCTCATCATGTACCACGCCGACAACCTCGACGTGTCCCGCAAGCGCGGAACTCTCCTCTTGACCGGCAATGTCCACTTTGTTCACGATAGTGTTGCGTTCAAGACGCAGCGCGCCTCCTGGAACCGTAACACCGAAACAGTTGAATGTGGCGGCGGGTTCCTCTTCACGCATCCGTCTGGATTTGTGCGCGCAAGGAATGGCTCTTACCAACGAAAAAGCGAAATTGCAATTGCCTCCGGCGAAGTGAGCGCAGGCGATTCTGCGGGCAGTTACCTCATGACCGGTCAGTACCTCAAGTATGACCGCAAAGAAGATATTGTCTCCATTCCGATGTCGCCGAGACTTTATCAGTACGAAAAGCAGAAGAATGGAACGATCGATACTGTGACGATTTCATCGCGCTCCCTCATTTTCGACAAGAAGAACAGCTTTGCGCAAGCCTTTCAAGATGTGAAGCTCACGCAGAAAGATCTCGTGGTCACTTGCGATACGGGTTACTTTAATCGCAAAGAAAACTGGCTCAGCATGAAGGGCCATCCGACTTGCGACATGAAGAATTACCACCTCACGGGCGATTCCATTTTTCTCGTGCTCGATGAAACAGGCAAGATGCTCAAGTCCGCACTCGTAATCCGCAATGCGCATGGCATCCAGAACGAAGCCCCGAAGCGCGGCAATCCCGGCAACGTGACTGAAGCCTTTGGCGATACGCTCTACTGTGAATTCAAAAAGGGTAAAATTGAACGCCTTTACGTGAACGTGAACGCCAAGGGATTTTTCTACGAAACGGATTTGAAAGAATATCGCAATTTGATGGACGGCGACCGCCTCGATTTGTATTTTAAAAAGGGCCGCATGGACCGCGCTGTTGTTTCGGGCAAGGCGCAGAGCACCTACTTTTACGTGAAAAAGGACAGGACCGTCTCTGGCAAGAACGAGGCGACAGGCGATACGATTCACATTTTGTTCGACGCTCAGAAGAACGCCGTGAAGTCGCTTAAGCTCCTGGGCCGCAAAACGAACGCCAGTGGGCGGTTTATCGACTTGGAAAAGGCGAACCGTATCAAGGAAAATGCCAAGAAGGATTCGCTTGCTAGGCTTGATTCGCTTGCTGCAAAAGAAAAAAGTTCAAAGAAGGATTTGACTAAAAGCGATTCAACGACGATAAAGGAATCAGCGAACGATAAAAAGTTGAGAGGTCTTTTCAACCGCCGCAGGGAAATATCAAAGCCGGTGGGCGAAACGAAAACGGAGGACGCACAGTGAAAAATTTGGTTAGCACGATACGCACCGACAAGCTGCGCAAGATTTATGGCCACCGCCAGGTGGTGAGCGATGTCTCCATTCAAGTTTCGCAGGGCGAAATCGTCGGGCTCCTCGGCCCGAACGGTGCCGGCAAGACGACCACGTTCTACATGATTGTGGGCATGGTCCGCCCGGATGCAGGTCACATTTTTTTGGACGATATCGAGATGACGGACAAGCCGATGTACAAGCGCGCCCGCCTCGGCGTGGGTTACCTCCCGCAAGAAGCTTCCATCTTCCGCAAGCTCTCCGTTGAAGACAACATCATGGCGATTCTCGAAACGCAAGACATGAAGCGTGCTGAGCGCAAAAAGAAGTTGGAACAGCTTCTCGAAGAATTCAAGATTACGCATATTCGCAAGACGAAATCCATGAGCTGTTCCGGTGGTGAACGCCGCCGTCTTGAAATTGCACGTGCGCTTGCAAGTGACCCCTCGTTCCTCTTGCTCGACGAACCGTTTGCGGGCATTGACCCGATTGCCGTTGCCGACATCCAGTCTATCATTTCGGAACTCAAGGACCGCGGCATGGGCGTGCTCATCACGGACCACAACGTTCGCGAAACGCTTTCGATTACGGACCGCGCTTACATTATGTACAAGAGCCAGGTGCTCACGGAAGGTTCTTCGCAACACTTGGCCGAAGACCCTGAAGCACGTCGCATATATCTCGGTGATTCTTTCCGCTTGGATTAGGAGTTATTATGAATCTTGGAATGCAGGCAAATATTGGACAGACGCAGGAGCAGACTCTATCTCCTGCGCTTCTCCAGTCTGTGAAGATGCTTCAGAAAACTTCGCAGGAACTGGAAACCGCCATCAAGGAAGAAGTCGAAGTCAACCCGCTCTTGGAAGTGGACGATGGCGACTTTGACGATCAGGAAGTTCCCGTCGACAAGGACCCCGAAGAACTCGACCCGAGAGCAAACGATTCCGATGAAATTCCCGATGATATCGAGGACAAGGCTCGCGGTTCTTTGGACGATACCGCCGATGTCGATAGCAGTTACCTCGATGGGGAATCTTCGGATGTGAACTGGGATAGCTATTTGGGTGATGGCACATCGTACGATGACGCTCCTTTTAACGATTTGAATTCTGGCGGGAAGGACCCGGACGAAGATTGGGACCGCCCGATCAAGGACGTGGGCAAGAGCTTGCAGGAACAGCTCGAAGACCAGCTCCGACTTTGGAACGGCACCCGTGAATTGCAGGAACAGTTGCAAGAAAACGGTGTGACTGAAGAACATTTTCGCAAGCTGGTCCAGTACCTCATCAACTCCATTAACGACGATGGATTCCTTTGCGATGCCAACCGCGACAATGAATCTGAAGCGATGGTTGTCCAGTCGGACGACAAGTACATCGACGAGATTGAACGCATGCTCCGCGGGGAACTCAAGCTCGAAGACGCAAGCCTCCCGGTGCGCGAAGCCGTTCACGTTTTGCAGTCCTTCAAGCCGAGCGGCATTGGTGCCCGCGACCAGCGTGAATGCTTCCTCATCCAGGCGTACGCGATTCCAAATTTTCCGAGCCTTGCTATCCGCATTCTCGAAGAAGAATACGAGAATCTTTTGCAGCTCCGCTATGCAAAAATTGCAAAGGCGTTGAACGTTTCCGCCGACGAAGTCAAGACGGCTGTCGCAAGCCTCTCGCGTTTGCGCCCGCATCCGGGCTTCCAGCTTTCGCATTCGTATTCGCACATTATCAATGCGGATTTGAAGGTTGTCGAAAAGAAGGGCAATTACGAAGTCGTCTGCTTTAAGACCAAGATGCAGAAGTCGCTTCGCATCAACCAAACGTACAAGGCGATTCTTACGGACCCGTCTGCATCGAAGCAGGACAAGGAATATGTGAAGGCGCAGCTAGCGAAGGCGACGGACCTCATCAAGGCGGTCGATAACCGCTTCTCGACGATTGAGCTTGTGATGCGCTCGATTGTCAAACGCCAGCGCGGGTTCTTCGAAAACGGCCCCGCATTCCTCAAGCCGATGATCCTCCAGGATGTGGCCGATGATGTTCATTTAGCTGTGAGCACGGTGCAGCGTGCGACCGACAAAAAGTACGTGGAAACGCCTTACGGCATCTACGAACTTAAACAATTCTTTACATCGGGTGTGAAGCAGGGCACAGCTCCGGATGCCGAAGAAGTGGGCTCCGCGCAGATTATCGATGCCATCAAGACGCTCATTGACGAAGAGGACAAGTCCTCTCCGCTCTCCGACCAGGACATCAGCGACGAACTTTTGAAGCAGGGAATCAAGGTGGCTCGCCGTACAGTCGCCAAATACCGCGAAAAAGAACTCAAAATTTTGCCCAAGAACCAAAGAAAACGCTAAAAAATCATGATTTTGGGCTATTTGTCATAGCAAATATTCCAAGATGGAACGATTTTTTTTGCAAAATCCAATTTAGTTGTGGATTTTTGAAATAAAAAGATGTATATACTTTAATTGCGGAACGGAAGTTCCAAAGAGTTTTTTTAACGTTAATATATCTTAACATTAACATACGGAGGTTCATTATGGATATTCAGTTTTCTGCTCGTCATTTTAACGCATCGGCAGGTCTTCAGGACCGTATTCAGGAAGAAATGGATAAGTTGGCCAAATTTTACCCGAATATCACTAGCGCCTCTGTAATTCTTGACCACGAAGTTGAACACCAGCGTCATTGCGAAATTTCTGTCAACATCACAGGTTCCGTCATTGTCGCTTCTGCCGACGAAGAGAACATGGGCAAGGCAGTCGATGTCACGCTTGAACGTATCAAGGTCCAGCTCAAGAAGGCCAACGACAAGCAGAATGACCACAGATCTCAGCCGGTTTCTGAACTCACGTAATGGCTGATAGGTTGAACGACTTAAAGATCCTGCACCGAGAAAGATTCCCGGTGCGGGACTTTTTTATCCGCTACGGCAAAGATTTGCAGATGGTGCAGCATTGCCCCGATGAGGACATGCAGTCTTGCATCGAAGAAAGCGGAATCCACCGCCCTGGCCTAGCCATGGCAGGTTATACTAAAGTTTATAGTTCGCAGCAGATTCAGGTCATTGGACATACGGAATGGAATTATCTCGAATCCGTCGGTCCTGAAGCGCGTGCGAAAATTTTCGAGAACTTGTCCGTGTTCCGCGCCCCGATGTGGGTCGTGACTCATGCGCAGACCCCGCACGACGAACTTAGGAATATGTGCAACCGTTTGCACATTCCGCTGTTCTCGACAACACTCCATACGTTTGAATTTTTCAAGATTACCCAAAGGATTCTCGACGAGTTCTTTGCTCCGCACGCCATTATTCACGGAAGCCTCGTGGATGTGTATGGTGTGGGCATGCTTTACGTGGGCGAAAGCAACGTTGGCAAGTCCGAATGCGTGCTCGACCTTGTCGAAAGCGGGCACCGCATGGTGGCAGATGATGTTGTCCACATCAGCCATGTGGGCAAGTCGATTATTGGCCGCCCCGATCCCTTGATTCGTCATCACATGGAAATTCGCGGTGTGGGCATCTTGGATATTCGTTCGATGTTCGGTATCCACGCAATTCGCAAGGTGAAAAAAATCGAGATTATTGTCGAGCTGCAGCAGTGGCGCCAGGATGTCTCGTATGAGCGCACGGGCTTGAACGAGATTGAAGAGAACGTCATGGGCGTGAGTATCCCGAAGGTGGTGCTGCCTGTGGCGCCTGGCAAGAACATGACCGTGATTTCTGAAGTCATTGCGATGAATGCGCTTATGAAAATGAGCGGCCAGAACGTGGCGAAGGACTTCAACGAGTCCCTGATGCAGAAGATTAAGGCGAAGGCAAAGGGTGAATTCACCGATGATTTGCTAGATTTTAATCCGCAGAACTGGTCTTTCTATGAATAGTTTGCTGTTTAAAATCAAGAAAAATTTTGTAGCAAGTCTTATTTTTCTCGTTATCGTGGTCTCTTGTGGGCTGGCGGCTTATTATTACCATCCGTCTAGCCCTTACCACAAGCGCTATACGTTTGTCGTAAAGTACGAAACGATTGGTACGCTTTCTCCGGGGAACCTTGTGCGCGTCCGTGGTATTGCGATGGGCGAGATAGTTGATGTGGAACTTACGGACGAAGCGGTCTATGTCTCTGCACGCGTGCTTGCCGAAGCTAAGATTCCCGTGAATTCTGAATTCCGCCTCGTGACGGCTGGCCTCATGGGCGAACGCGAAATGAGCATCATCACCGGAAACTCGAGCAAACTTGTTGCCGACGGCGATACCGTAAGCGGCCTTTATGATGAGGGTACATCGGGAATTTCGAAAAATCTTGCCGCGGTGTTCAAGGATATTGGCGAAATCAAGCAAATGGTTACTGAATTTGCGGATTCGTTGACTGTGGGCGAGACTGGCAAGCGCATGGACCGTGTTGGCAAGAAGGTCAAGAAGCTAATCCGCGTGACCAATGCTGATATCCGCAAGTGGAAATCCCTAGTGGATGAAGTGCTCGACGGTTACCAGGCTGCGGGTGAAAATCTTGAACGCTCGCTTAAGGAACTTTCGGCTCGCGGCGGCGAAAGCGCTACAAAGGCAAACGAAACATTGGACCGCGTGCGTGCACTGTTGGACCGTGTTGAAGTTTCTAAGAACGAGGCGCTCGCCATTGTCACCAAGTTTGACGAAAGCGAAGGCTCGGCAAGAATGTTCCTCGATAAGTCTTCTAAGCTCCACAAAGACTTCGATTTGCTGCAAAAAGACTTCGATGCGTTGCTCAGCGGTGTCAAAAAAGACGGCCTCAAGCTCAACGTGGATATATTCTAGCCGGACAACTCCTTTTTTACCGACTTATCAACATTTTTTTTTGAAAAATAATATTTTAATTGTTCTTTTTTGTAAAAAAAAGATAATTTAAAGCGGTGCTTATCACAGTGTAACTCACAAAGAAGGAGTTTAATATGGCTGAGAAGAAACCCGTAAAGATGAGCGATGCTGATCTTAAGTTCTTTGAAGAAATGCTTTTGGAAAAGAGACGCGAGCTTGTGACCGCCCAGAGCGATTCCGAAAAGGCTAACGTATTTTTGGACCAGAAGAATCAGTCTGGCGACGGCGGCGATTCCGAAGGCGCAGATTCTGCAACGGACATCAACTCGCTTGAAACGAACCTTTCGCTGGCAGCCCGCGAAGGCAAGTACCTCGTTTATTTGGAAGAAGCTCTTAAGCGCATCAAGAATGGAACTTTTGGCGTTTGCAAGATTTGTGGACAGCTGATTCCGAAGGCGAGACTTATGGCCGTACCGACTGCAACCAAGTGCGTGAACTGCAAGGAAGAAACCAAGAAAAAGGAAATCCTTGACAACCGCATGGAAATGGCGAAGATGTTTGCTGAAGCCCAGCGCAAGGAAATGCTCCGCAAGGCCGCTGGCCGCTAATGTGTCATCCTGAGCGAAGTCGAAGGATCTATTGATTGTAGAACTTGTCAAGCCCGCCACCGAGCGGGAATCCCCCTTTGAACGAAAACGACCCGCATCGCGGGCCGTTTTTGCTTTATTCCGAAATTGCGCCAAAGAACGCGTCTGAAAGTGTGGCGCGGAATGCGTGAATCCTGTCGGCGTTCGGTTCGCGGTGCGGGTAGGTGAAGTTGCTGAGGAGAATGATGGCGCCTCCCTTGTCCGGGTCGGCGACGATGCTTGCACCCGTGAACCCGGTTTTACCGAACGCTTGCGGCGAGACCTTGGTTCCCATGAACTTAGGCGCATTCAGCTCCCAGCCGAGGGCGGTCTGTGCGCCGACGCTATCGGCAAGGGCGTTGTGGCTCACGATGTCCAAGATTCCGGCGGGGGCGATTTGCTTGTCCTCGAACTTGCCGTCCATCAGAATCATCTTCACGAACTTCAGAAGGTCGGGGACGCAACTGAACATGCCGGCACTCCCGACGGGGAAAAGCTTTTGCAGAACCCAAGCGCTTTCGTCGTGGACTTCACCCTGGATTTCTCGATGGCGAAATTCGCAAAGCTCGGTTGCGGCAATTTCTGATTTCGGGACGCGTGTGAGCGGGTTGTAGCCCGAACGCGTCATGCCGAGCGGCGTAAAGAATCGTTCGTTACCTTGTTCCTGCAAGTTCTTGCCTGTAAGCCTTTGCAACAAAATGCCGAGCAATACGCTTGCCGGGTTTCCGTAGTTGAAAATTGTTCCCGGAGCAGCACTGAACTGGTACGTGTAAAGGGCGTTCAGGATTCCTTCGGGCGAGAGCGTTCTGAGCGTCTTCATCGGCACTCGGTAATCGAGGCTGTGCGTGAGCAGGTGCGAAACGCAAATCTGGTCGCGGTAGTTTGTCTTGAGTTCCGGGATAAAGTCGATGACTTTGGCATCAATGGAGAGCTTGCCTTCGAGAATGTACGAGAGCGCAAGCGTCGAGGTGGGGCAGACCTTCGTGAGCGACGCAATGTCGAAAACAGTGTCTTCGGGGGTGTTGAGCGTAACGGTGTGGCTCGTGCCGTCTGGGAGCAAATAACCTACGACGGCCTTGTCAAAAATATCTTCGGATTCTGCTTTCTCTAAAAGTTTGGATAGTTTTTCGGAGATCTCCATTTTCGCCCCGGCAAATTTTGCCACAATAAAAAAAGGGCATCTCCTACGGTACGAACACTCGAAACTACTATTTTACAATGATAGCAGCGCCTCGGGGATTTGTTTTTCGCGTCGATGCGCGCCTAAACTGAACCACAAGAGCAACGAGCTGATTTATTCCTGTTAGATCGGGTGTAAAATCCGTGGGATGCCCACGTATAATATATGTTTCTTGATGGATAAAAACAAGGGAAAATCACAAAAAAAATCTCGGCAAAAATACCGAGATTTCGTAAGTGTATTAAATGTATCCGGATTGGCTTAAACTTGGTTGTCGGCTTTAGGGAGGCCCTCGTCCAATTGGAGCGAAAGTTCCCTAAGGTCCTTATCCATCAGGTCGTGGTATGTTTTGGCCTTGCGCAATTGCTTACGCAGCTCGACAATCTCGGAAGTGAGTTCCACAGCCAGTAGGCACAGCTGCTTCTTCAGTTCCAGTTTAAATTTCGAGGAATTATCGAGACGACTTTCGATGAAATCGACGATTTCCTTCAAGTCCGTATCGGGCAAGTCTGTGCGGATGTGGATGCGTTCTTGAGCGACGTTAATGCTGACTGATCTAAGTGTCTCGTTTGCCATATTATTTCATTCCTACGCCGAATGGATCGTTATCCAACAACCACCTTAGCCGAAAAAACCGGGTTGCGAGCCTCCATTGCTCGCGAACAGGTCAGGGTTTTCTTCTTGCGGTTTGTTTTCAGCCTGCTGTTCTGGTGCTTGTTCTGCGGCCGGCTCGTTGATATTGATTTCGGTACCGAGTTCGCTTTCGATTGTAGAAAGGAGCTGCTGGAACTTGCTCTGGGCTTCGGAAATTTCGTTGCTCTGGTTCTGGACCTGGTTGTTGAGGTTGTCGATGATGTCGTTCTTTTCGGCGACCTGACCGTTGAGGCAATCGATGATGTTGTTCTTTTCGTCCATCTGGCCGTTAAGAGAATCAATGATGCCGTTCTTTTCGGCGACCTGGCCGTTGAGGGAATCGATGATACCGTTCTTTTCGGCGACCTGACCGTTGAGGCTGTCGATGATGCCATTCTTTTCGGTGACCTGACCGTTGAGGGCGTCAATGATACCGTTCTTTTCGTTGATCTGGCCGTTGAGGCTGTCGATAATGCCATTCTTTTCGTTAACTTGTCCGTTCAAGGAATTGATGGCGTTGTCCTTTTCAGCGATTTGACCGTTGAGGCTATCGATGGTTCCGTTCTTTTCGGCGACCTGGCCGTTAAGGGCGTCAATGATGCCGTTCTTTTCGTTGATTTGGGCGTTCAAGTTGTCGATAATGCCGTTCTTTTCATTAATCGCTTCGTCTTGGGCGGCGGCCTGGTTGGCTCTTGCATTGAGGGCGGCTTCGTAGTCGGCAATCTTTGCGTTGGCGGAGTCCAACAGGTTTTTCTGGTCTTCGGCTTGGGCGTCTTTGCCTTCGAGAAGCTGCTTGAGTTTGGCGTTTTCTTCGCGCAGGGCGCGTACCGTTCCGAGGACGCTTTCAACCTTCTGCGACAACAAGTTCATGTTTTCGAAATTCATTATTTCTCCATATTTGGCGGGGTGCGAAACTTACTATGTAAGATATATAAAATTTTCTTGTAACTAGAGTATGATAAAATGTAAAATGACCTTTGGATTTTAGTTTTTTTTTGCTTTGCCATCTCCTGTCTTTTATGCTGCCATTCCCGATTTATTCGGGGATCTCCATTTCATAATTGATAAAAAGGAATTGCTTGTTTTATTGGGGCGCGACAATATAAAAAATTAAATAGATTTGAAGTTGCATGATTCCAGTAAGTGAACACATTGAGCGACGACTGGCGGAGCTCCCTCTGCTACCTGGGGTGTACATTATGAAGAACGCCCAGGGGAAGATTATATACATAGGGAAGGCGAAGGTCTTGAAGAACCGCGTGTCGAGCTACTTTGACGGCAGCGACCATGCCGGCCATCGTGCGGCGACACTCATGCTCCCGTATATCCGCGACATCGAGTGGATCATCACGGAGAGCGAAACTGAAGCGCTCATCTTGGAAGCAAATCTCATCCGAAAGCATACGCCTAAGTACAACGTATTGCTTAAGGACGACAAGCATTTTCCGTATCTGGCGTTCTCGGTGAACGAACCGTTCCCGCGGTTGTTCTTGAGCCGTTCGGTCAAGAAGGATGGCTGCCTGTATTACGGGCCTTATATGAGTTCGCGCATGATCCGTCAGTTGCAGGACATTGCAGCGAGACTGTTCCAGATTCGCGAATGCAAACTGAAGTTGCCTCTCAATCGGCCAGTGCGCCCTTGCCTCAATTACCACATCGGGCGCTGTGGCGCTCCGTGTGCAGGGCTTGTGACGCGTGAGGAGTACCAGAAGAAAGTGGCTCAGACGCAGATGCTCTTGGGCGGCAAGCGAGATGACTTGATTCAACTTTGGGAACGCGAAATGCTCGAGGCGAGCGAACGCATGGATTTCGAGACGGCGGCGAAAAAGCGTGATGCGATTCAGGCGCTCAAGGCGACGAGTGCGCACCAGAAAACGGACGTGTCCGATGCGAGCCTCTGCGTGGACGTGCTCTCGCTCAAGCGGAATGGCACGATGGCTGCCGCCGTGATTTTCGAGTACCGCAACGGCGTGCTTTGCGGGCGCCGCCACTATCGCCTGGAATGTAAGCTCGAAGATGACGAGACGGAAATTTTCCGCCAGATGGTGGTGCAATGGTATATGGACGTGGAATTTATTCCGGGCGAAATTGCAACGGATGTGTCGCTCCCGACGGACATGTCGGAGCGTGAGTCCATTGAACAGGCGCTTGCATCCAAGACGACGCACAAGGTCGTGCTCACGAATCCGCAGCGCGGCGAGAAGCTCGGGTTCCTGAAACTCGCCTCGGCGAATGCCGACATGATTCTCGTGGAAATGCGCGCCGAAGTGCAGAAGTACAGCGAAATCGACAGCAGCGTTTTTGAATTGCAGAAAGTTCTCGGCTTAAAGAAAACTCCGTTCCGCATCGAGTGCGTGGATATTTCTCATTTGTCAGGAACGAATACGGTCGCAAGCCTTGTGGCGTTCAAGAACGGGCGTCCCGATAAGAGCAATTACCGCAAGTTTATCATCAAGACTGTAACGGGAGTCGATGACTTTGCAAGCATGCGCGAAGTGATGACCCGCCGCATCCGTCGTTTGGAAGATGAAGGAATCCCCATGCCCGACTTGTGGGTGTGCGATGGCGGTAAAGGCCAGGTCGATGCCACGATGCAGATTTTAAAGGAACTTGGTCACGATAAGGACTTGCCGCTGATTGGGCTTGCAAAGCGTCTCGAAGAAATCGTGTTTCCCGATGACCGCAAAAGCATTGTGCTGCACCGTACAAGCCCCGCGCTAAAGCTCTTGCAGAATGCCCGCGACGAGGCTCACCGATTTGCTATTACATATCAGCGCAGCAAACGCAAAAAAGATCTCGAAGTCGAATGGCTCAAAATGCCGGGCGTCGGTCACGAAACCCGCATCAAGATTTTGAGCAAGTACAAGAGCGCCGAAGCGTTTATGGATGCCCCGCTCGAAGACATCATCGATTTGCTTGGAAAAGTCCGTGGCACAAAGCTCCGCGAACAAGTCGCCGAATACTGCGCTGGCCCCACTGAAGAATCGTAGCTCTTCCAGCTGTTATCCAATAACTAATGGCCAATGACTGTTGACCAACAACTACTTTGTAAACATTTCTAAATGTAAAATTTTGTTAGTCCGTTTTGAGAAATCATCAAGGGATTTTTACCAAGTTCAAAAATAATTTTGAATTGGAATAATCTATATTAGATTTGAATTTTCAATTAAAAGGGGCCCCGCAAAGGCCCTATTCTAAGAGGACTCAAATGATTGGATTGAAATCGATTGCTAGAACGGCCTTGGTGCTTTCGGCAACTGGCGCACTTTTTGGGTGCGGTAGCTCATCGCAAGACGAGCTTGCCAGCGGTTCCTTGCCGCGTCAGGAAACGCTCTATTTGTCTGGGCAGCAGAATGATGCTCCTGGTACGTTCAACCCCCTTGCAGAAAGCTGGATGACAACCTGGCCTGTGAGTGGTCGTTTCAACTTGATGTACGAACCGCTTCTCACCTACAACTCTTTGACGGGTGAAATCGAATCCCTCCTTGGCTCGCTCGTGAGCAAGAACAACGACTCTATCGTTGTCGACTTGAACCCGGCTGCAAAGTGGAGCGATGGTGAAAAGGTTACTTCCCGTGACGTGAAGTTCATCTACACGATGGGTTCCATCAACACTAGCGAACAGATTTCCGCAATCCACGTCGATACTGTTAAATCCGAACCGGCAGGTGCAGTGGAACGTATTGCCTTCCTCGTGAACAAGAAGCAGCGCAACAACCCGCTTTCTGTTCTTGACTTGTTGCAGGCTATCCGCATTGTCCCGGCTCACGTGTTTGAACCGCTTATCGAAAAGCTTGGCTCCAAGGACGAAGTGAAGAAACTCCCGATGGACCAGAATCCGGTTGTTTCCGGCCCGTACGCTCTCCGCAGTGCCGACCCGAACAAGATTATTCTTGAACGCCGTGACGACTACTGGGGCAATGCCGCTCTCCACAATGGTCAGCTCCCTGCTCCGAAGTATATCGTTCATCCGATTTACAAGAACAACGAACACAACACCATCGCTATGCGTAGCGGCAACCTCGACGCATCCCAGAGCTACATCCCGCGTATCAACCGCAAGGCTGGCGCTGGCGTACATACATGGCTCAATGAACCGCCGTATTTCTTGCCGGGTGCAATGCCGATGCTCATCATCAACACGATGAAGGAGCCGCTTAACGACAAGCGCTTCCGCCGTGCTCTTGCAACCGCTATCGACTACATGGCTCTCCGCAAGTTCGCTGTGTCCGACTACACGGACCAGATCAAGCCGGGCCTCATCATGCCGACCGCTCTCGAAGGCAAGTACATCAGCGATGAAGACCTTGCGAAGTATGGTGTCAAGCTCACCATTACCGACGAAAAGGAACGCGTCGAAACGGTGAAGCAGATGCTTTCCGAAGCTGGCTACAAGTCTGTCTGGAATGACGACGGTACGCTTGACCACATGGAAAACGCCAAGGGCGAAAAGATCCCGACGATGTACATCACGAGCCCGAACGGCTGGACCGACTGGGAAGCTATGGTGACCATCGCTGTCGAAGGTATGCGCAAGGCTGGTATCGATATTCGTGAAGGCTTCGTGGATGGCGGTTCTTACTGGCCGGCCATGGGTCTCGGTAACTTCGACCTCATCATGCACAAGCCTGTTGCTGACGTGACTCCGTCTCTTCCGTGGAGCCGCTTCAACGAAATCATGGCAAGCCGCGACTGGCAGCCGCTTGGCGCCTGGGCTGGCGTGAACATTGGCCGTTACAACCAGCCGGGCACCGAAGGTTTCCGTCCGGAAGTCGACAAGCTCCTCAATGCTATCCCGCTTATGAAGAATGCTGATTCTATCGCAACTGCTTACCGCGAATTGAACCGAATCTTCATGGAAGACCAGCCGTCCATTCCGCTGGTTTACTTGCCGGAACAGTTCTATGAATTCAGCGACCGCGTCTGGACGAACTGGCCGACTGCTGAAAACCCGTATGCTCCTGCTCAGCTTCCGTGGGTGGCCTCGGGTACCAAGACCCTTTGGAATTTGAAGCTCGCTAAATAAAGGATAAAGGACTACCAATGCTTAAACAATATCCTATGCTACGTTATGTCCTGCAGAAGGCGTTCTGGTACTTGCTGACCTTCGTCTGCGCAGTGGCACTCAACTTCGCGTTGCCGCGTCTCGGCGACAACAACCCGGTTGACATCATCATGGGTCAAGCCGGTAAGGGCCTTTCTCCGACTGAAGCTCAGAAGAAAAAGGCAGAACTCCTCGTCTCCTTCGGTATGGCCGAAGTGGACGAAAATGGTAACGTTATCTATGAACCTGAAACTGATGCTAACGGCAACGTTATCATGCAGAAGGTTCCGAAGCTCGATGCAAACGGCCAGCCGGTCGTGAACGTCGTGAAGGTCGTTGACGAAGCCGGCAATCCGGTGATGGTCGAACGCCAGAAGCTCGATGAAGCTGGCAACCCGGTCTTTGTTGAAAAGTCTCCTGCCGCAGATAAAGGCAAGAAGGGCAAGAAAGCTAAGAAGGCTAAGAAAATCAAGGC
>NZ_DGUZ01000011.1:0-13964 GCF_002394865.1 Fibrobacter sp. UBA4297
ATCGTTAGAAACAACAAAATCTTTCTCATACAACGCAATATACAAAAGTAGCGTCATTTGCAATTGTCAGCGCATGCCCCGCTCCTGCCTAAAAATATTTTACAAAGTTTTCATGAGCCAAACGGCTCGCTGAAGCGTGTTAATAGTATAGGGGGCAAATCATAACCAACCCTCTAAAGGAATTGTAAATGACCGAAAACAACACAACTTCAGAAAAGAAAGCCTACTACATCGTTACGAACGAACAGGGCGAAGAGTTCTTGCTCCCTTATTACAGCGAAACGTTTCGCGTGCTGATGGATGACAAGGACACCATTCGTGATATTCTCAATTGTTTGCTTGGGCTTGACCATGACCATGAAATCATCGATCTCGATTACGAGTTCGAAAAGCCCATTGACGTTTTCATGCCGGAAGATGATTTCGCACGACTTGACGTGTGGGTAACCACCAAGGATAACCGTTATTTTAATATTGAGTTACAAAATCGTAGCCACCCTTTCTTTTTGGATCGATTGCAACTTTACAATTCCTATCAAACATTGCGTGGCAAGTACGAGTATAACAGGTCGACGTATTTCAAATTGATGGACGAAAAGGAGCGTAAGGTTCATTTTTATGAACTTCCCGAAACGGTATCCATCTGGCTCTGTCATTTCTCGATTCTCAAGTCAAAAGATATTTTTAAGGACACTTGGGCGGTCTATAGCGAGGACGAAGTTCGCCGTAGCGACTCAACACATCGTGCTCTTCCTATTTTCAGTAAAAATAGATATATTATAGTAGACCTTCCGAATTTCAAGAAACTGCGAAAAAACATCAGTTCACGCGAGGACTATTGGCTGAAACTTTTGTCGCAGGGTCCGCTTGAAGTTCCCGAATTGAAGGACCCGATCTTTAGGGACGCGCTCAACCGTTTGCGCGTAAGCCGCATAAGCCCTGAACAGCTTAAAGCCTTGGAGGAACATATGTTCGACAAACACGCTGATGAAGCTATCGAAGCCGAAATTTGGCTCAAAGCAGAAGCTAAAGGACGAGAACAGGAACGTGCAGAAAATAAAGTCGATACAGAAGCCGTTCTGCGAGCCAAGGGTCTTTCTGAATCGTTGATTACTGAAATACAATCCGAGCTTGAAGCCCTTCGACAAAATCGTCACGTAGAGAAATGAGCTTCTTTTCGACCCGCTTCAGCGTAGCAATTTCACTAAGCGGGGCTGTTTCGCTACTCAGAATTGGACTGCAATTCGGTGAAAGTTTTTAGAAAGGTGAAAACATATGTTCGACAAACACGCTGATGAAGCTATCGAAGCCGAAATTTGGCTCAAAGGACGTGAACAAGGGCGAGATAACCGAAATGTTGAAATTGCTCTCGACATGCTTGCCGATAACAAGCCGATCGAGGAAATCGTCAAGTACTCCCGTCTTCCTGAAAGTAAAGTTCTTGAGCTGAAACAGTCACTGGCGAAGGAAACGCGCAAGTAACAACTGTATCTTCTCGGCTGGAGCCTGTCCCGCACTTGTTGCGGGATGCCAGGAACGTTTTTTTGTCATCTTGAGTGTAGCACGCAAGGGCGAAATCTGCATTTCGTCATTCCCGCGAAGGCGGGAATCTTCTGTAGCAGAGTATGTGTATATGAAAAATGAGGCCGTAGGCCTCATTTTGATAATCTCATTTCAGGAACAGGTTATTCCTTGTCAGACTTAACTTCGGTCCACTTGGCGTTATTGCCGATGTTGCGAATGAGGCGGAAACCGCCCGATGTAGCATATTCGGAGAAACCGTAAGTTATGTTTTCCCAACGTGGATATCCCCAGCGAGTCCCGATATAATTGTCACCACCTTTTCGACAATATGGATGAAGTGTATAACCAAAATCGGGACCCTCAAGTAATACTAATTCCCAAACCAAGCCAAAAATATCGTATAGACCATAACCATTTGGTTGTAATTGTCCGACTGGTTCAGTTGCTTCCATATTTTCACCTCCAGTTCCAAATCTTGCATATTTCAAAGCATCTTTATAGTTTGCAGAATCTCCCCAAGGTGCTCTATTTTTCTTATCTCCGCCACGCGCAAACATCATCCACTCATTATAATAAGGAAGGCGATACCCATCCGAAGTACTATCCATGGATACAAGAACATAGTCATAGTTTATTTTGCGAAAATCACTATAACCTATAATATATTGATTTTTTGATAAGATTCTTTCTTTACTATGAGAGGCTTTCCTTGATATAAGTTTTTCTTTATCAATTCCATTAAATGTAAATTTGTAATATGGCTTAAGTCCATCGCGAATGCTACGCGCATTTGCGTAACTCATTGCTTGGAATATGAAAATATAATTTGCAGCGGAATCATTTGCAGGACAGATTCCGTTTTGTAAGCTTTTGGTTTTTCTATAAACCATAGTTTTATACCAGTTGGAATATGTCGAATCAGGAATATCATTCCATCTTAATTGTATAAATTCGCAGTTGGTTACAGGATATTTGTCTATTAAATAAGAACCAGAAACAGAAACAAGCCTTTTGTAATCTTTTGTTCGAGGAGGAATAGCTCCTCCTCCGTGATATTCCCATTCGTCAAATTGTATTTGCGACATGTCTTCAATAATGGGAAATCCCGATTCATAGTATTTTATCGGCTTTTTTTTACTAGAATTCTTTTTTTGATCGTCGAATCCTAGCAAGACTTCCTCGTTATTAAAATTTAAATACTTCATTCCTATGGCTAAATTAATACGATGAGAACTATCTGATTCTGGTAAATACACGTTAATCGATTCAGTTCCAACAAGCGTTGGAGCTTGAAACGCAACACAAGAATCATTTAAAATCACGGTTTTAAGAGAGGTTTCCCAAGTTTGCACCCGGCGATTCAAACAAATTCTAATCGTTTCAGTTTTTTCAGCCTCAATCCAAATTTCTTCATTTAAAGAATCAGATGTTAAATCAACTTTTTTGTCGGCCAAGGCAAACGCAAAGCAGGCGGCGATTAATAGAAAAATCAGTTTCATAGAAATACTTAATCCTTAACTTCGATCCACTTGGCGTTATTGCCGATGTTGCGGATAAGACGGAAACCGCCAATACTACCATATGAATAATACCCATAGCTAATATTTTGCCAATTATCATCAGCGGTTCCCCCCTTTAAATAAGAAGGACAATTGTTTTTCCTTTTACAGTTTGTATTAGCGTAACGAGGTCTATTGGGGTTAGGTCTTGATAATATTTGGTACTTTCTGAATTTTTGGGGTTTCTCTAATAAAACCAGTTCATTAACTAGACCGAAAATATCATACAAACCATATCCATTAGGCTGTAACTGGCCTACAGGTCCTGTTATAGAACTATTTATTTTTTCATAATATTCAGTTTTATCATTGAATTTTGCGTATTTTTGTACATCTTTAAACGTCGCTGAATCCCCCCAAGGTGCTTTGTGCTTCTTATCTCCGCCTCGAGCTAACATCATCCATTCATCGTAATAGGGTAGTCGATAACCATCCGAAGATGAATCAACTGAAACTTTGATTCGCGTTTCATCATGGTGGGTGAAATCACGATAGCTTATAATATATTGACCTTCAGATATAGTTTTATCATATTCAAATTCATTTTTCGAGAATGTTTCTTCTGAAAATGTATAATACGGTTTTAATCCTTCTCGAATACTGCGCTCATTTGCATATTTTAAGGCTTGATATAAATAAACAATATTTGTCGCAGAGTCGTGTGCGTCGCAACCTTCTTTACGTACGCTTAACTTCTTTCTTTTAATCCAATTTTTTTCTTTTTCATCATGTAGTTCTGAAGGAATTTCATCCCACATTAATTGTAAAAATTCGCAGTTAGTAACAGGATATTTATCAACTAAAAACATTCCTGTGATTTTTGCTAGTCTTTCATTATCTATATATTCATGCATATAATCAAATCCCAATAGAACCTCTTCATTTTTAAAGTCAAGGTACTTCATCCCGACAGTAAGATTAATTTTATAGGCACTGTCAGAATCAAAAAATTTCACATTAATTGAGTTGACACCGATAAGCGTTGGAACTCGA
The DNA here is from genome assembly GCF_002394865.1 of Fibrobacter sp. UBA4297. NCBI lineage: Bacteria > Pseudomonadati > Fibrobacterota > Fibrobacteria > Fibrobacterales > Fibrobacteraceae > Fibrobacter > Fibrobacter sp. UBA4297. Next base: position 4,077 of record NZ_DGUZ01000011.1, read on the forward strand.
ACTTTTAAACAGGATTCACCAAGAATTTCAGAATCCAGTGCAGTGTTCCATACTTGTACTTTGGAATCTATGCAGATTTTTACCGTTTCATTCTTTTCAACTTCAAGCCAAGTTTCGTTTTTTAAAGAACCTCGATTTAAAGCGATATATTTTTCCCTATCTGAGCAGGCTGTACAAAATAACAAGTCGGCTATTACGGCCCCATAACTTGCAACCAAACACAAAATCTTTTTCATACAATTGAACATACAAAAGTTGTCATTTGGACTTGAGATAGGTCCACTTAGCATTATTGCCGATGTTGCGGATTAGGCGGAAACCTGCTCCATAACCTTGATGACCTGGCTCGTAATATCCGTAGCTTATCCATTTCCAATAAGGACTTAAGGTGTCGTCGGATCCGTCTTCTAGAGAAACGTGATAATCTCCGCCCTTCAAACAAGACGCAAAACCAAGGTCTCCTCTAAACAATCTTGATTTTAAGAGTACATGCTCTTGAACGAGACCAAACATATCGTATAATCCGTATCCATTGGGTGTCAGCTGGCCAACGGGTTCTGTTTCAAAAGAAACCATTTTTGTTTTAAATCTAGCGTATTTTTTTGTTTTTTCGAAAGTGCCCGAAGAGTCTCCCCAAGGGGCCATATTCTTTTTGTCGCCACCACGTGCAAACATCATCCATTCATTGTAATATGGAAGTCTATAACCGTTCGAGGTACTGTCGTCAGAAACTTGAATATAATTGATATCATGTATAGTAAAATCCCTACGAGTTACTATACGTTGTGTAGTCGATAAAATACTTTCTCTTTCTGCATATTCTTCTACAGGAGTAAATATATAATAAGGCTTTAGACCTTCACGAATACTGCGTGCATTTGCATATTTCATAGCCTGAAATAAAGATACAGTATTGGCAGCCGTGTCCTGTGTTATACAGTTTTCATTACGTGTATAAGCTCTCTTTCTGTTTAGCCAATCTTCATAATAATCCTTTCTTAACGATTCGTTTCTATACAAGGATGTTGCTGGAATGCTATCCCACATCAGTTGCGTAAACTCGCAGTTGGTAACAGGATATTTATCGACTAAGTAAGTGCCCGTTACAGAAAATAGTCTTTCTGGATCTTCGTTTTTGCATAGACCGACAAGTTGGTTTTCTCGACATGTGTTAAATCCTAACAGAACTTCTTCATTCTTGAAATTTAAGTATTTCATTCCGATGGCTAAATTGATTTTATGCGAACTATCCGCTTCCGAAAAAGACACATCAACAGTTTCGACTCCAACAAGAGTCGGAGCTTGGAAAACTAAGCAGGAATCATTGAGAACACTTGATTTTAATACCGTCTTCCAAGCAAAAACTTTCTGATCAACACAAATTTTAACGTTTTCATTTTTTTCGACTTCAAGCCAGTTTTCTTCACCCAGAGAATCTCGGATTACATCAAAGATTCTTTCTATCGGGCTAAACTGCTTTATTATTTCCGCTGAAATATCCTGTTTTTTAACGCTATTCGAGCACGCATTCAAAACAAGAACAAAAAAAGATACACATAGTAAAAGAATCTTTATTTTCATACAACAGAATATACAAAAAAAGGAAATTGCTCGGTTCTACATTTTCAGGAAAAAATTATTCCTTGTCAAGCTTGACATCGGTCCACTTGGCGTTATTGCCGATGTTGCGGATGAGGCGGAAACCGCCGGAATAACCTGTATATCGATCCTCAGAACGATAACTATAGTTTATCCTTTTCCAATCGTGAAAAAGGCTTCCACCCTTCAAACAAGACGGACAATTTTCGCCTTCTTTTAAACAATATGGACAATCTCCTGGACGGCATATTTCCGCTCTCTCAGGTCCACCAGGATTAATCATTATATAGGAATTAGGTCTTAACCAATTGTGATCTTCTAAAAGAACGTGTTCTTCCACCAAGCCCAAAACATCATACAGGCCATAACCATTAGGCAGCAACTGACCTACAGGTTCTGTTTTTACATGTTCCTTATATTTGGCAAATCTTGCATATTTTGTAACGTCTTTAATTTTAGTGGAATTATTGCACCAAGGCGTCATGGCCTTTTTTTCTCCGCCGCGAGCAAGCATCATCCATTCATCATAATATGGTAGCCGGTAACCATCAGAAGTTGAATCAGCGCTAACATGAATTGCTTTTTCTTCATGATTGGAAAAATCATAAGACATAATGATATATTGATGCAATGGCCCTTTGCGTTGTTTAGTATAGTCACGATAGTGAATTGCAACATATTGATATCGCGGATTGATTATTGAATCGTCATATTCACCTGATTCAGGTTCAATTATTTTTATATTTCTATACTTTGTCGCAGAAAATTTATAATACGGTTTTAGTCCTTCTCGAATGCTGCGCGCATTGGCATACATCATTGCCATATACAAAGAAATCATATTTGCCGCAGAATCATGGGCATCGCATTTTTCGTTACGCATGCTGGACTTTTTTCTTTCTGACCATTCTTTTTCAATCTGATGATCCTTTGGATTCAGGGGAATTTCATCCCACATTAATTGTGTAATTTCACAATTAGTTACAGGGTATTCATCTACTAGATAAGTTCCCGTAACGTACACCATCTTTGACCCATACATTTGAAACAGATCTTTTCCGTATAAAGTTTCTTCATTTTTGAAGTTCAAATACTTCATGCCGACTACTAGATTAATTTTATAGGCACTGTCAGAATCTGGAAACTTCACATTAATTGGATAGACGCCGATAAGCGTCGGAACTTGAAATTTTAAACACGAATCGTTTAGAACTTCAGTATCCAGCGAAGTCTCCCACGTGCGGACTTTTGAATCGATGCAAATGTTGAGGGAATCATTTTTTTCGACCTCGAGCCAAGTCTCAGCGTTTAGGGAGCTGCGCTTTAGCGCGATATATCTTACCGATTCTGTACATGATGAGCAGAATAGCGAACAAACAATCAGAGCAAACCAAATTACAACTAAACGCAGATTCTTTTTCATACAACGCAATATACAAAAGTAACGTCGTTTGCAATTATCCACGCATGCCCCGCTCCTGCCTAAAAATATTTTACAAAGATTTCTTAGACCAAAAGGCTAAAAAACGCGTGTTAATATAATGGAGGGTAAACTCTGCAAACTTGCCTTCCAAGATTTATACATGATAAAGCAGGAGAACTATGTCAGAAAAACAAAATACGCTCGAATTTTCCATTCCCTCATCTCGCGATCAACTGGTCGAGAAAACAATTGAAGAAATCAAGAAACACACCTATCTCGATCCGCTCTTTGATGCAGCATTCAAGGCTTTTCTGAGTGATGAAGAAGCTTTGGTCAATTTTCTGAATGGGGTATTTCATCTGAATGAAGACAACAAGATTGAATCCGTTGTCATCAAGAATTCCGAAATCAACATCATTTTTCCATCGGCAAAGCAATTCAGGCTCGACATTCGTGCCAAAACTTCGAAGGGAATTTGCATAAACATAGAGATGCAAAAGGCAAGGCCCGACTACTTTGTCGACCGAATTCTTTTACAGCAATCTGCATTCATGCTCCAGAGTAAATACGAATGGGACAAGCTGAATTTCGGAGACCTTCCATCCTGTCTAACTAAAGAGGAACGTGCCGAGCGCGAAATCCACCGGTACGAAGTTCCTCCGACTTACGCCATCTGGATTTGCGATTTTTCCATAGGCAAACAGAAGTCGTTTCGTGGAGATTGGGCTGTTCGCAATAAGAAAGGCTTGACACTAACCGACAAGATGATGTATATTCTATATGATCTGACGAAGTTCAACAAACCTTACAAAAAAATCACGACAACCGAAGACCGTTGGCTTTATCTGCTAAAATATGCCGGGAAGGCCGAAAATCTTCCGGATTTCAACAATAGCATCATTGCGAAGGCAATCAACAGAATTTTGGTGAACAGAGCGTCAGAAAAACTCATCAGGGAACAGGCTAACGATATGGTATGGACAGAAGAGGAATTGGATCACTTGGCTTTGCTGGAAGTACGTGCCGAAAAGAAAGGACTTAAACAAGGGCTCGAACAAGGGCGTGTCGAAATGGCTCTCGCCATGCTTGCCGATAACGAACCTATCGGAAAAATCGTCAAGTATTCGCATTTGCCTGAAAGCAAGATTCTTGAGCTGAAGGCTTCATTGATGGGAGATGCTATCAAATAACAGCTCAATCCACCCCTGAAGTGCATATAAAAAGAGGTCTACAGGCCTCTTTTTGTTTTGCGCGGTCCCTCACGACAACCTGCACATGCAAGCAATTACCTAAAATTCGCCAAATTGCGCGTTTTATCGCCTTAAACGCCAAAAAACATTTTCAAATAATGAAAAAAAACTAAATTTGGCTTCACTATGAATACTTCTATGAACGATTTATGGGTGGGTGTCGACGTAGGCTCCACCACTGTGAAAATTGCTGTAGTCGATCCCGAGACATCTAAGCTTTTACACTATACATATCAGCGTCATAACGCCATGCAGGCGAAAAAGGTCTACGAGGTCCTGCGCGAAGCCCATGCCCTTTTCCCGGGCAAGAACTTCAGGGTCACGTTCTGCGGTAGCGGCGGTCAGCCGTTCGCCGAGGCCACTCACGCCTTCTTTGTGCAAGAAGTAGTCGCAAACGCACTTGCTGTGCGTGCCACCTACCCCGATTCCAGGGTCGCCATCGAACTCGGCGGTCAGGATGCCAAGGTTGTGTTCTTCGAAAAGGACAAGACCACCGGTAAGCTCATCGCCTCCGACATGCGCATGAACGGTGTCTGCGCCGGCGGTACGGGTGCATTTATCGACCAGGTCGCGGAACTCCTCCGCATCAAGACAGAAGTATTCGAAAGCTACGCCAAGCGTGGCCAAAAAGTTTATGAAATCTCGGGCCGTTGCGGTGTGTTCGCGAAGACGGACATCCAGCCGATGCTCAACAACGGTATCGCCAAGGAAGATATCGCTCTTTCCAGTTTCCACGCCATTGCAAAGCAGACCATCGGCGGTCTCGCCCAGGGCATGGAAATCAAGCCGCCTGTCATTTTTGAAGGTGGTCCTTTGACGTTCAACCCGACTCTCGTGCGCGCATTCAAGGAACGCTTGGGCATTTCCGACGAACAGGCGATTGTCCCGGAACATTCCGAAGTGCTCGTGGCCATGGGTGCCGCTCTCGCTAACGGTTCCATGTTCGCAAACCAGGAATGCATGTACCGCGAAGAGGGTTCTCTCGACGCTCTCGTGCACTTTAACGAAATCCGCCAGGCCGAGAACAAGGCAAAGGCAGCCTCCGACCTCTTCTTCCAAAGCGAAGCGGAATACAAGTTGTTCCTCGAAGAACACAAGATGGCGGACAACCATTACCCGCAGCCGCCTTCCGGCACGACCATCAACGCCTACTTGGGCATTGACGCGGGCTCTACGACCACGAAGTTCGTGCTCATCGACGAAAACGAAAAGGTCATCGACGGCTTCTACGCCAGTAACGACGGTGAACCGCTCGCCGTCTTGAAGCGAGCCATGGTGGACCTCGCCGACCGCTACGAAGAATACGGCGTAAAGCTCAACATCTTGGGCGTGGGTACAACCGGTTACGGCGAACAGCTCTTTGCAAAGGCCGTCCACGCGGACTACCACACTGTGGAAACAGTCGCCCACGCAAACGCGGCCCAGCGCCTCTGCCCCGACGTCTCGTTCATCTTGGACATCGGCGGTCAGGACATGAAGGCCATTTCCGTGCAAGACGGCGTCGTCACCGGCATCATCCTCAACGAAGCCTGCTCCTCGGGTTGCGGTTCATTCATCGAAACGTACGCCCGCAGCCTCGGCATCCCGATGGAAAAGATTGCGGAACTCGCATTCAACTCCAAGAGTCCGTCTCAGCTCGGCAGCCGCTGCACCGTGTTCATGAACAGTTCCATCATCACGGAACAGCGCGACGGCAAGCAGCCCGAAGACATCATCGCGGGCATCTGCCGCTCCATCATCAATAACGTTTTCACGAAGGTCATCCGTATCCGCAACCTCAACACGCTCGGTAAGAAGGTTGTGGTACAGGGCGGTACATTCAAGAACAATGCCGTTCTCCGTGCCTTCGAACAGTACACGGGTCTCAAGGCCATCCGTCCGGAACGCCCAGGCGAAATGGGCGCTATCGGTATCGCACTTTTGACCAAGAAATTCATGGAAGAAAAGCGTGCCGCCGACCCGAACGTGCAAAGTAAGTTTATCGGGCTTGAAGCCATGCGCACCTTCAGCTGGCACAACCAGCCAGGTCAGCTCTGCCAGTACTGCACCAACCACTGCTCCCGCACCATCGTCACGTTCAGTGACGGCCAGAGCTTTGTGACGGGCAACCGCTGCGAACGCGGCGAAGTCACCGCCGACCCGAACGATCCGGCCACAAAGAAGCTCATTGCCGAAATCAACAAGAAGATGCAGGCTGTGCCGGACATGATCAAGCGCACGAACCAACTCTTGGTCAAGGACTACGCTCCGCAGATTCTCTTGCCGCAGAACGGAAAGACCATCGGTATCCCGCGCGTGCTCGAATTCTGGAACAGCCTCCCCTACTGGAAAGCATTCTTCACGGCCCTTGGCTACACCGTTGTCGTAAGTCGTCAGAGTGATTACAAGATGTTCGAAGCGGGCCTCCACAGCGTGCCCAGCGATACGGTCTGCTTCCCGGCCAAGCTCGTCCACGGTCACGTGCTCAGCCTCATCGAAAAGAAGGTCGACCGCATCTTCTTCCCGATGATGATTTCGCTCCCCAGCGACCACACCAAGTTTAACGCCACAACGGTCTGCCCGGTCGTGCAAGGCTACCCGAACATTTGCCAGAACACGGACGAACCCGAAAAGAATTACGGCATCCCGATGGACCAGCCGATTTTCCACTGGGCAAACACGAAGCTCCGCAGAAGCCAGACGATTGACTGGTTCCACGACAATTGGAACATCGATAAGAAGACTTTGGACAAGGCCGTCACGGAAGGTGAAAAGGCTCTTAATAATTACCGCACCACGCTCCTCGAAGAAGGCCAAAAGATTCTCGACGACGTAAAGGCAAACGACAGCTTTGCCGTGGTAATTGCAGGTCGCCCCTACCATGCCGACTTGCTCATCAACCACAACATTGCAAGCCACTTTACCGCAATGGGCATTCCGGTGCTCACCACCGAATCGCTCCCGGGCGTTTACGATCAGGACGTTCCGAGCCACACCCGCGTAGAAATCAAGAATACGTTCCACTTGCGCATGCTCGGTGCAACGATGATTGCTTCGAGAGACCCGCACGTTGAACTTGCCCAGATCGTGAGCTTCGGTTGCGGACACGACTCCATTTTGACCGACGAAATGATGCGCATGATGCACCGCGATTCCAACAAGGAAATGCTCATGCTCAAGCTCGACGAAGGCGACGCAAGAGGCCCGGTGGGCATCCGCATCAAGAGCTTTATCGAAACCGTGAAGGCCCGCCGTGCGGCGAACCTCCCGGAAAAGCCGATTTCGAACGAACCGCAGTTCCACACGCCGTACGTGGCAAGCGACAAGACGAAGCGTATCATCTTGACGCCGAACCTCTCCCCCGCTTTCGCAATTCTCGCCAGTTCCTACATCCAGGGCAAGGGTTACCTCTCGGATTACCTCCCGGTTGCAGACAAACGCGCTATTGAACTCGGCAAAAAGTACGTGCACAACGACATTTGCTTCCCCTGCCAGATCAACATCGGCGAATGCCTCAAGTGGCTCGAAGAACACCCGAACGTTCCTCAAACTGAAGTTTCGATGTGCTTAGCCAAGAACTGCGAAAACTGCCGCGCCGTGCAGTACTCCGTACTTGGCCGTAAGGCTCTTGACGAAGCGGGCTACAAGGACGTTTCCATCATCACGACCGGCATCGACTATAAAGGCATGCATCCGGGATTCCAGCTCGGTCTTGACTTCCGCCTCCATACACTTTGGGGCCTTGCATTCATGGACGCCATCGAAACGGCATACCGCGCAGTCCGCCCCTACGAAATCAACAAGGGAGATTCCAAGAAGATTTACAGCAAGTGGATGCCGGAACTGATGAAGACCGCCGCCACGCTCAAGAAGACGGAACTCGGCTCACCAAAGCGCCTTGTCGAAATGCTGCGCCAGTGCATCGACGAATTCAACAAGGTCGAAATCACGGAAGCCCGCCAAAAGGGCATCCGCAAGCCGCGCGTTGCCGTGCTCGGCGAAATCCTCATGAACTATCACCCGAGCGCAAACGGACATGTCGAAGACTACCTCATGGACAACGGCATGGAAGTTTACCTCCCGGGCATGATGGACTTCTTCCGCGTCGACGAAGTTGTGCGCGCCGAAAAGATCAAGCGCGGATTCTCGGCAAACCCGATTGCAGACCGAATCGAAGGCAGCGTCACGTCAAAGCTCTTTGAACACGCCGCAGCAACAGCCAATAAGGTTATGCAGTCGTTCAAGCTCTACGAACACCACGCAGACTGCTTCGAACTTGTGAACTACATCGACGGTATTATCGACCCGACATACAACACGGGCGAAGGCTGGCTCATCCCGGCAGAAATCCTTTACAACTCGAAACACGGCATCAACAGCTTCATTATTGTGCAGCCGTTTGCCTGCCTCGCCAACCACATCAGTGGCCGTGGCCTCACGAAGGCAGTGAAGGAACGTTGCCCGCACGTGCAAATCCTGAGTTTGGACTACGATCCGGATACCAGCTTTGCCAACATCGAGAACCGCTTGCAGATGCTCATCATCAACGCTCGCGAACTCGAACGCGCGAATAAGGTAAACGGCCCTGCGGCCAGTAGGCAGTAGGAAGTAGACAGTAGACAGTGTCATCCTGAGCGAAGTCGAAGGATCTAAACATTAGAAGAGGAACCCCCAACGGGGTTCCTTTTTTGCATTTGCAACAAAAAAGCTTCCTCTTTCGAAGAAGCCTTTTTCACTTTGACATTAAATCGTTAGCGAATTAGCGGACTGCAATGCGCTTCGTAGCGAGGACCTTGCGGCCTTCAACGAGGCGAACAATCACAGCGCCCTTGCCAGCAAACTGAGCCATGTCAACGGTCTTTGCAGCACCGGAGAATGTTTCAGAGAGGAGCATGTCGCCGCGAACGCTAAAGATCTTCACGGACTTCGTGCCGTTGGAGGTCGTTGCGATGCTCAACATGTTGTTAGCAACAGCCATGCTAGCCTTGGCTTCAACAGCCGTGGCAAGAGCCAACGTGCCATTGTCGCGACCGATAACCTTTGCCGGAGCCGGCTTCGGTTCTGCGAGAATCGGAGCCTTCGGCGCTACAACATCATCACCGCAAGAAACTTCAGACCACCAGTAGGTATCAACAGCGCGGTTGTTGATCCAAATGTCATTAACCTGGCCACGTTCCGGGTTCAGAGCATAGCACTTGCCTTCAGCCATTTCATTGAGACCGGCGTTGAAGCACTTGCCATTGTAATCACCAGAGCCGTTCACGAATTCAACGCACTTAGCAACGACGATTTCGCTAGAGCTAGATTCCGGTTCAGAAGAGCTGGAGGATTCTTCGCTGGAGCTGGAAACGACGACTTCGCCGCATTCCGTTTCTTCCCACCACCAATTGTCGTTGGCGCGGTCGTTAATCCACTGCTGACCCTTAACGTCGTTAGCGCGGTCATCCTTCAACTTGTAGCACTTGCCTTCTTCCATGTCGGCAAGACCAGCGTTGTAGCACTTGTCCGTCGTGTAGTTGCCTGTGCCGCGAACGAATTCTTCGCACTTGGAAACGACAACTTCGCTGGAGCTGGATTCTTCGACAGAGCTAGAAGATTCCGGTTCTTCGCTGGAGCTAGAGACTTCTTCAGAGCTAG
>NZ_DGUZ01000011.1:14124-14347 GCF_002394865.1 Fibrobacter sp. UBA4297
GATTCCGGTTCTTCGCTAGAGCTGGAGACTTCTTCAGAGCTAGAGGATTCCGGTTCTTCGCTGGAGCTAGAGACTTCTTCAGAGCTAGAGGATTCCGGTTCTTCGCTGGAGCTGGAGACTTCTTCAGAGCTAGAGGATTCCGGTTCTTCGCTGGAGCTAGAGACTTCTTCAGAGCTAGAGGATTCCGGTTCTTCGCTAGAGCTAGAAACTTCTTCAGAGCTAG
>NZ_DGUZ01000012.1:0-55728 GCF_002394865.1 Fibrobacter sp. UBA4297
CAAGAACAAAGATTTCTCCTCCCTGAGCGATACTAGCCGCTTCGAGCACAAGGCTTACCGCTTCTGGAATCGTCATAAAGTAGCGGATGATTTCGGGATGAGTAACCGTAACAGGCTTGCCCTGTTCAATTTGGCGCTTAAACAGAGGGATTACACTACCGTTACTGCCAAGCACATTACCAAAACGAGTGACAACAAATTCAGTATTACTGTCTTTCTGCATAGACATGAAACGCACAATCATTTCGCAGCAACGTTTAGAGGCTCCCATAACGTTTGTCGGGTTCACGGCCTTGTCGGTACTGATCATCACAAATTTTTTGACGTTATTGAACATGGCAAGGGTGGCCACGTTAAATGTTCCGATAACGTTGTTCTTAATCGCTTCCATCGGGTTGTTTTCCATCAACGGTACATGCTTATGGGCTGCGGCATGGAAAATCACTTCCGGCTGGTAGGTCTTGAAAATCTGGTTCATGCGGAAATAGTCTCGAACGCTAGCGATAAGCGTGACAAGGTTCAAAGACTTTCCGTATTCCATTACAAGTTCCTGCTGGATATCGTAAGCGTTGTTTTCGTAAATATCGACAATGATAATTTGTTTAGGATTGTACTTTGCAATTTGACGAACAAGTTCACTACCGATGCTTCCTCCGCCACCGGTCACCATACAAACTTTATTTTCGATATAGGCGCGAATATCCTTGTTGTCGAACTTGATTGGATCACGTCCAAGCAAGTCTTCGACCTTGATATCACGGATCTGAGTGGCAAAGCTGGTTGAACCGTCTCCGACATTGGATGTATCTAAAATCGAGCCCACAAAAGGAAGAACCTTTACCGGGAGTCCGGTTTTACCGCACAAGTCCATGATGACCTGGCGATCTTTCGGCTGGCAGCTCGGAATTGCAAAAAGGATCTGTTCGATTTCTTCTTGCTTTGCAATTTTGGGAATATCAGTAGTCGAGCCAGCAACGAGTACGCCTTCAAACATTTTGCCGATCTTATGGCGGTCGTCGTCTATGAGACAGATTGGATTAATCTTTGATGCGTTTGATGTGGCAACGCCGTTTTCTGCATCTTTTGCGCTGTTCTTGATTTCGTTGAGCAAAAGCATAGTGGCATTACCGGCACCGATAATCATGGTGCGTTTTTTTATTGCTTCTTTATGTCCGGTATTGACTAAGGAAATAAATGTTCTTCGGAACATGTAGCGGAAAAGGCACACGCCAAAGCTTGCAATAAAAGCATGTACGAGGGCAAACTCCCAATACAGCACGCCCCTCATTAAATAGAAGACAAAATGGGTAACGATAAGTCCTGTAAAAACACCTTTAACGCAGCTCAAAAAATCATAGCGGTTCAAGTAGCGCCACAGCTTGTTGTATGCCCCAAAGAAAAGAAGCGCACTGAAGCACATGATGACGCTTAAAAAGAAAATGGAAAACTGGTCTGTTCTATCAATGGCGTTTGCATAAAGAGGCAATAAAAAATTGGCAAATAGTCCAGCAACAACAACAATAAATGCATCCGCTAACGCCAAAACCCGTTTACGGATACGAAAATTGGAAAACAAGCTAACTACTTTGGACATACCAAATCCCTACAGATTTATTAAAATCTAGTTGCGAAAGCAACATTATGATTATAAAATAGTTACAAAAGACTACCAATGCAAGGTAGAACGCACAAAAGCACCCCTAATTTCGCCAAAAATCAGCTCAAATTCAAAAGAGGCGTGTCTGCCGCCATAGCTGATGGATGGGGAAATCGTGTATTGCAAGGGAGCCTTGTCTATAAATTTTTTCCGCTGAGTCTTATATGGGTCGTTAATATCGCTGCCGTAATCCACCCCTTTCCAGAGCCACTTGTTGTGCAGGCTAAAGAAAAAACTTGATGATGCGTTCCAGAAAAGGCGGCTGTAAAGCGTCCAGTCGATAGCTAGAGAGTTCGGGCCGTTGGGGTTTCCGAGCGGAAGGCCGAGGTGCGCCATTTGTCCCTGAGCGGTGTCGTAATGGCAGTATGTAAACGGTTCTACGCGTGCGATTTCGGCGATTGTTCCGAGTTGCAAGGGCTTGCCTTTAACCTCCATATCTCGAGCGACTTGGACACCAAGCATGGCTGCCCAGCGGTTGTTGCTATAGCGGTTCTGGTAAACGGCGTAAGGCGATTCCATGTCGTCCAGGAAAAATTCACCGTATATACGGGCCATCTTGAATAGCTGGATGTTCATGTCGATGGCTAGAGCCCCGTTATTCACGCGTTCGGAGTAGTTCCCTTTTTCAATAAACAGCGGTGCTATAGGAACGAACAGCCAAGGCTTATTCTCGTTGTAAAGAATTTGAATTTCAGAAATGCCTAGTGTGAAATTCTTGAAGGAGAGCTCGTAACGATGTGCATAGAGGTTGCGGTCGTTCAGGTTGTCTTTGCTGTAGCTCCAGGAATTTACACGGAGATCTGCGTATACACTGTAGATGCGCAACGGACCAAATGTGAGGTCGAGCGAGAGCATATTGTACGGGAGCGCAAACTGGTTGAGCGAAAGATTGTTGTAGTAGCCTGGGCCCCAATGTAAAACATCGCGAGCGAGCTGGAGTCTTGCCCATGCGTAGTTTAGAGCTAAGTGTGCGCGGTAGCGTGAAAAACTGACGTAATCAATTCCGCCGTCACCTTTGTCTTTTTTCTGGACGTCAAAGACTTCGTGGTCGTAGCTTTTGGGTTTCTTGGCGGCATGGCCTTCTGAGTACATTCTTGCATCGAGATCGAAGTCGAGTGAATCGGCAAAACCGCGGATGAAAAGGCCTCCATCGATTGATGGCCAAATAGTATCACCGAGTGCAGACGAAGACTTGTAGTCTATGCCAAGAATCGGGCTTACCGCAATAGCAAACTTGTGCGAGGAATTGCTATCGCTTTCAAAGAATGCCATCGCGTTTTTGTGATTCTTGTAAAAATCTTTTTGGAACGTTGTATCGCGCCGAGGATAGGTGAAAAAGTGGTTCCCCTCGCCTATTGTTTGACGATGGTATTCAAAAAGCATCGGTGCGTAATCGAGCCCGCGCAGGTTACGAGTGCGTTCAGAACTGATTACAGGAGAACGACCGGTTTCGGCAAAAACCATCGTTGCTAAAATAAGGCCTGTGAAAATAGCTTTCATTTTCCCCTCCGAGTTCAATTATTCTTCGGCGTCTTTGTCAATGACTTCCGCCGCGGAATCGCCATGAAGCGCAACCAGACGAATGCCATCAAGTGTCAAATACGGATCGTAAGTATCGATTATTTTTGTATGGCTTGCAATCGTGCGTCCCCAGCCACCCGTTGCAAAAACTGGAACATCCTTCTTACCCATCTCCTGCTTAATTTTTGCAACAAGCGTTTCGAGTTCCGCCATAAAGCCGAACAAAAGCCCCGCTCGGATAGCATCGTCCGTATTATTAGCAATAAGGCGCTTGGGCCATTCGATGCTCACCGGCAAGAGTCGGGCTGCCTTTTGCGTTAGGACGTCAAGACTTGCGCTAATGCCAGGAATGATGATCCCTCCAGCAAATCCGCCATCCTTCATCACATCAAAAGTGGTCGCCGTTCCCATATCGATGACAATAGCATCTGTCAAGCCGCGTTCTTTGAGTGCAATGATATTGCAGAGTCTATCTGCACCAAGCGTGCTCGGATTTGGGTATGCAATTGGGCAACTGAGGCAGTTGGTCGAACTGACCACCTGTACAGGGCGTTTGAGGAGTGTTTGCAATGCTTTGACCCATGGGCGTTCAAGAGATGGCACCACGGTAGAAAGCCCGACATGCGTTACGGATTCAAGTTTAATCTTAGAAAGATGAATGAGGCCACCCACGCGGTTCATCACTTCATCAGAAGTTGTTTCCTTGCGAGTGGTGAGTCTCCAGTGATCTACAACTTTGTCGCCCTTATATATTCCAAGGACTGTGTGCGTATTGCCCACATCGACCACAAACGACAACGCATTCTTTAAATTCTTTTTCATTGCAATGAAAGATAGTAATAATCAATTAGTTATTGGTTGATGGTTATTGGTCATTGGTTTTTATAATCGCAGCATAGCTGCCAAATTAAAAACTAATAACTAAAGACTAATGACTATTGACTAGTTTAAAAAAAGCCTGCTTCAATTCTCGTGTTGCTTTTTCCGGGTCCGCCGCCTTCATAATGGCCGAAACCGCGCAAATGCCAGAAATTCCTGAGCTCTTGAGCACATCGATATTGTCTTTATTGAGCCCGCCAATCGCATTCACCTTAATCGGTACGGCTTTGACAATTGCCTTGAGCGTATCGACACTTGTGAGAATTGTGACTACTTTAGTAGTCGTCGGATAAATTGCACCAACGCCTAGATAATCCGCACCTTGTTCGTAAGCCTCCAAAGCCTGAGGTACAGTCTTCGTCGTCGCTCCGATTATTTTATCTTCACCCATCAGCTGGCGGGCGATTTTCACGGGCATGTCAGTTTGACCAACATGTACGCCTTCGGCATCGATTGCAAGAGCTACATCGACTCGGTCATCAATAATCAATGGGACATTGTAACGCTTGGTTATTTCGTGTGTCGCTGTCGCAAGCTCCATGTATTCTCGCGTAGAGCGGTTCTTTTCGCGGAGCTGGATTAGCGTTGCTCCGCCTTTGCAGGCTGCTTCTACAGTAGGCAAAAAACGTTCTGCTGGCACGCTTGTGCTATCGGTAATGAAATAGAGCGTAGTATCAAGATTTTTCATGTTTTTAAAGGTAGAAAAAATTGCTCTACTTTGGAATAGAACAGCTTAAAGCTTGAAATCTGTGCGTTTTCTCACGTTTGTTACTTTTTTATCACGAAAATATGTCGCGACCTGTTTTGGTTATCTATTTTTATAAAAAATGGGACGAATCGTCCTACAGACATATGGAGCGATACTATGAAACCGATGAATTCAAAGAGGGGTATTACCCTCATGGAGCTTATGGTGGTTATCGCAATTATGGGCATCCTATCCACCGTTGCTATGCCGAAACTTTTTGGTTTTGGTGAAAAGGCTCGTGAAAAAATCGACTTAATGAAACTTTACGACCTCAGAAACGCCATCAATTTGGCGCTTATTGAGGATGGCGATGCCATGACTCACTATACACCTGTTAAGAAGCAGGATGACAATGCAAAAAATGCTCTCTTGACTAGACTTGTCAATGGTCTTAAATCCGACCGTGGTGCAACGTTGTTTGTGATTGAACTACATAAAACATTGTCAATCAATGTTCAGGGAAGCCATGGTAGCGCAAACAACGCAAACAACATTTGTGAAATGATAGGATACGACGGCACGTTCTATTCGGCTCTAAAGGACGCGAACTTTGAAGGCGTTGCCGATATCATTGCCGATAGAATTTGGAAAAAAGAGAGTGAAGGATCGGAGACTTACACATCCATACCATGGAGAGATAATAATGGATTATGGTATCGAACGGCTCCTAAAAAACAGCTGTTCCAAAGCCGAGCACTCAATCACGGTAAGATAAATGACAATACTCGCTATACCGTCAGTGTTCGTTGGTCCGACCCAAAAAATCCAGGATATTCAGTGGAAGTATACATGATTGAAAACGGACATAATTGGAATTCAGCTTATCTATCCGATAACGGAACCTGTTTCTCCACTTATGGTCGAAAAGCATGTTCCAAGAAGTAATAAAAGTGCCTCGGACAAAATCCGAGGCTTTTTTATCCATCCTTTGACTGCTTCAATAAGTAACAATGCTTTTTAGACGTTGCTACTAATCATCCTATTTGTTTTTACAAGCGGAATCACCCAATGTTGAAAAACAAGTGCCATATTTTCCGCGTCCCGCATCATTCCAATCGCCGCCTATCCAGACAATAACATCTTTTGATGCTGGATATGAAACATTTTGTCCGTTTTCTTTTTTAGTTCCTACGTTCTGCCACTTTATTTTTACGCTATATGTTCCATTGTGCATTGCAGCCACGCCACCTTCAGATATTTTTGTATTTAAAGACCTTGATTCAAAAGGTTTCTGAGAGCAAGTTCTTAATCCACCAGTCCCACCCCGTCCTAGCAAGCAACGAGCCATTACCTCAAAACCAGATTCTTTTAGAACATCAGCAAGAAAACCATTTTGGTAGGATTCATCCATATTTGCAGTTCCCTTTCGGTATCTTGGCGTTGTCTGAGCTACATCGACACCAAACAAAGTCATTCCGCTTTTGTCCTTCAAATACATATCTAAAGTACAGGCTTCTTTACAAAGATCTCCCCAATTGCCGGTTGTTGCACCTGAAATCGAGGTGAATACGCTGTAATCATGTCCAACCAAATTTCTTTCAACGGCTTTCTTAATATTCCAAAGTTTTATCAAATCAAGCCGCTCTCTTGATCGTTCAACTACACCAAATAATTTTGGAACTGCAACTGTTGATAAAATCCCTAGAATTACGATGACAACCATTATCTCAATTAATGAGAAACCTGTGTTTTTTTTGGATGTATTCATAATCGCTCCCTTTTTTTCTTAAATATAGGTATTCACAAAAAAAAGCACCTTTTTCATATTGAAAATGGCGCTTTTTAGGAATCAAATGTGAGCTAAATCATTTTTTCACATTTACACATACAGGTAATCGTTCAGCACGGGCTGCATGCCTTCGCTACTCATGTCGGCGTACATCTTGTCGATGCTGCGACCGTCATTGATTTCGAACTGTTCGTCGCCGCCTTCCCCGTCATCATGACCGCTGTATTTGCTTTCGTGGTCGCCAATGCCGGTCGAAACGCCTGCAGAAATCTTCGTGGCGGCGATTTTTACGATGCCATTGCGGAATTCCTTGCTTTCGCGGCTAGAGACTGTAATCCCCACAAACGGAAGGAAAATGCGGTAGGCGCAGAGCACCTGGCAGAGTTCCTTTTCGTGAACATCGAGCGGGCTGATTTTTTCGTTGTTCACAATCGGACGGAGACGCGGGCAGCTAAGGCTCATTTCGGCATGCGGATACTTCTTTTGCAAGTAGTAAACATGCAGAGCGCTTGCGAGAGCGTCACGGCGGAAATCCGAAAGTCCGAGAAGTGCAGAGAATCCGCAACCACGCATGCCTCCCATGAGGGCGCGTTCCTGAGAATCGAAGCGGTACGGGAATACGCGCTTGTGGCCGAGTAAGTGAAGCTGTTCGTAACGCTTGCGGTCGTACGTTTCCTGGAACACAGTCACGTAATCGACGCCGCATTCGTGCAAATACTTGTATTCATCGACATTCACCGGGTAAACTTCAACGCCTACGAGCTTGAAGTACTTACGGGCAAGCTTACAAGCTTCACCGATGTATTCGACACTGCTTTTGGCGCGGCTTTCGCCGGTGAGCAACAAGACTTCTTCCATGCCGCTATCGGCGATGACCTTCATCTCGTGCTCGATTTGTTCCATGTTCAGCTGCATACGCTTGATGTGGTTGTAGCAGTTGAATCCGCAATAGACGCAGTAGTTTTCACAGTAGTTCGCGATGTAGAGCGGCGTAAAGAGATAGACGTTGTTGCCGAAATGGCGACCCGTCTCAATCTTTGCCTTGGCGGCCATCTGCTCAAGGAACGGAGCCGCAGCCGGTGAAAGCAAAGCCTTGAAATCTTCGATAGAACAGGTGTCGTGCTGCAATGCAAACTGCACATCTCGTGCCGTATATTTGGATGCTTCGTAGCTATCAAATGCCGCAAGAACCTTGTCGCGGATGTCGGATTGAATCACTTCCATTCCCGGCAGGTATTCCATAATGTCCGTGCGGACAGACGGATCCGTTTCGATTCTGTGCTTGCGTTCTAGAGCCGCCGGCGAGAGATTCCCAGAATCAAAAAAGTAATTGTTGTCTTTGCGTTCTGTTGTCATTGCTTTAGTCGTTAGTCAATAGTCAATGGTCAATGTTAGGTTATAGGTTGTAGGCTATAGGGGTTAGGTTAGATAGGCACCTTCGGTGCAATTATTTTCCTAAAACCTAAGACCTAAAACCTAAGTCCTAAAATCAGTCCCTCAAAAAACCTGTGAGCGGATCGGATGCGGATGCTCCACGGGAAAGTACGCGGCCAAGCCCGGCGAGGTAAGCCTTGCGGCCAGCTTCGATAGCAAGCTTGAACGCCGATGCCATTTGCTGGAGGTCGCCAGCCGTTGCAAGAGCGGTGTTTGCCATAATAGCGGCAGCACCCATTTCCATGGCAGCACAAGCTTCGGACGGTTTACCGATGCCAGCATCCACGATAATCGGGAGTTCGATTTCGTCAATCAAAATCTGGATAAAGTCTTTTGTGCAAAGGCCCTTGTTCGATCCAATCGGCGATGCAAGCGGCATCACGGCGGCTGCACCGGCGTTCACGAGATCGCGTGCCACGTTCAAATCCGGGTACATGTACGGCATCACCACAAAGCCTTCCTTCGCAAGTGTTTCGGTCGCTTTGATGGTTTCGGCATTGTCCGGGAGCAAGTACTTGGTATCGCGCATGATTTCGATTTTCACGAAGTCGCCGCAACCAAGTTCACGGGAAAGCCTTGCGATGCGGACTGCTTCTTCGGCATTGCGAGCGCCCGACGTATTCGGCAAAAGCGTAACGTTTTTCGGAATGTAATCGAGGATGTTTTCGTGTTCCTTCGTGTTTGCACGGCGAACGGCAAGCGTTACAATTTGAGCGCCTGCATCCTTGACCGCAGCTTCAATGAGCTTGAGGGAATACTTTCCAGAACCAAGAATAAAACGAGAATCAAATTCATGACCGCCAATAACAAGTTTGTCAGAATTCATTTGCATGTCCTTTATGTTAAACTTCTAGACCGGCGATAATCCGGATAATCGTGAGCGCCTCATGCGCTGCGCAAATCTGCACGCGTGGAGCAAGGAGCGCAAGCCCTTGAGTCACATCGCTCTTGCCATCGCCACAGAGGTAAAAATGTTTTGAAATCTTACGCGTCTTGATGGAATTCGCATCGTCCGTGCCTGCCATTCCAGAAGCTGCGACGAGATACTTTTGCGGATACTTTTCAAGCACAGCGTTTACCAGCATCGACTTTGTTTCGGGATTGTCGAACGCTTCGCATACAACATCAGCGTTAGCCACGAACTTGTCTATGTTTTCTTCCGTGATTTTTTCGTCGTATGCTTCAAGCTCTGTGTACGGTGCTATTTCTTTCAAATTTTCAACGAGCGCAAACGCTTTAGGCTCTCCAACCTGAGATGCCTTGTACTGCTGGCGTTGCAAGTTCGTCACGTCAACACGGTCAAAATCCACGAGAATGAGCTTCTTGATGCCCGCGCGAGCGAGATTGATGGCGACGTTTGAGCCCAGTCCACCTACACCACAGATGGCAACTGTGGCCTGTTCCAATTTTTGAACGATTTCTTCGCCTTGCTTTTGTACGAGTGCGCGTCGGAACTCTTCCCTGCTCGGGATTCGAACGCTTTCCATCACCCGCCTCCAACAAAGTTCACAACTTCGACGACATCCCCCGCTTCGAGGACGACCTCAGCATACTTTGATTTGGGGACGATTTCCAAATTGCGCTCAACGGCGATGCGTTTTGTATCGTAATTTGCGGACGCCAAATATTCGGCAATGGTCATGCCTGCTGCCGTGACGTTTTCACCGTTGATTTTGACTGGATTTGAGTTCAATGGAACCTCCCTACGTTGGCATTATCCAAATCAGGTTCGGTCGAAGTTTTCAACTTCCTCTCAGCCCGTTTTACGAGCTCCCGTAAGCGCCATAAAATTAACTATTGAAGGGGTATTTGGCAAGTAACTAGGGCGGTTGCCGCGCTTTTTCTATAAACAAAAATGCCCCGCGGTGCGGAGCATTTCAAAAGATTTTGAGAAGTAAGATTACTTTTCCTTAGCAAATTTCTTAGAGGCGGCCTTGACCTTCGGATCGTTCTGAGCGTCCTTGATCTTCTGCTTGATACCATCTTCGATGGACTTCTTGAGCTTTGCAGCAAGGTTGGGGAAACGATCTTCCAGGGAATCACTAAAGACAGCCGGCTTCTTTGCAGCAGCAGGAGCACCACCCTTGCGCTTGCCGTTGAACGGGCGCTTTTTCTTGGACGGAGCCTTCTTTACTTGAGATTTTTCTTGGGATTTTGTTTCCTGAGGCTTAACTTCTTCTGTGGATTTGACTTCTGCTTCTTCTGCCATATATATACCTCTTGGAAAATTGTTTAAGTTGACGGGCGCAAAGATAGTAAAAAATCGAGAAAAAGCAAGTGAGAGGTTAGGGGTTAGGTATTAGGTTTTAGGGGTTAGGGTAAATAATCATTTGCTACGCAAATTTTTAAAGGGCGGCAAAGCCGCGACTTTTTCCCTACAACCTGTAACCTAAAACCTACGACCTATTTTCCAGCCAATGCGCGAGGACGGTGATGTCGGCGGGGCGCACTCCGGGCACGCGGCTTGCTTGCCCAAGCGTTAGCGGCTTGTGGGCGTTGAGGCGCTGGCGGCTTTCAATGCTAATGGCCGTAATGGACATGTAATCGAAGTCTGGCGAGAGCTTGACCTTTTCCATCTTCTTCTGGTCGTCAATTTCGCGTTCCTGACGGTCGAAGAACCCGGCATAAAGCTCTTCGGCATACATGTACCACTGGTCTCGGCGCGTGATTTTAGCATCGGGAGCAGCCACCTTGAAGAACGTTTCAGGGTCGATTCCTGGACGGCGGAGCACGTTAATCCAACGGGTGCGTTCGGATGCAAGAGCTTGACCGCCCGCTTCGAGAATGACGTTTGCCTCTTCCGGCGTTGCAGAAGTTTCCGTAAATTGCGTCTTGAGACTTGTCATGAGGTCGCGGCGGCGAGTCCAGTCTTCCCAATCGCGGTCGCTGATCATGCCAATCTTGCGGGCCTTTTCCTTGAGGCGCATTTCGGCATTGTCACTGCGGAGGAACAGGCGGTATTCGGCTCGGCTCGTGAACATACGGTACGGTTCATCGAGCAATATGTTTACAAGATCATCGACCATCACGCCGAGATAGCTTTCGGAGCGCCCGAGAATGAAGGGTTCTTCGCCCTTGACCTTGAGAGCGGCGTTGATGCCTGCCATAAGACCCTGACCGGCGGCTTCTTCGTAACCGCTCGTGCCGCAGACCTGGCCCGCAAAATAGAGTCCCGGAACATTCTTGCATTCGAACGTCGGATAAAGCTGCGTGGCGTCTACGGAATCGTATTCCACGGCGTAACCAATTTGCAGAACCCTAGCACGTGTGAGGCCCGGAATTGTGTGGATGGCGGCAAGCTGGATGTCCGCTGGCAAGCTGGAACTGAAACCGTTGATATAGACACGCCCGATATCAGCCTGTTCCGGTTCGAGGAACAGCTGGTGCCCGTCGCGGTCGCCAAAACGGTTGATTTTATCTTCGATACTCGGGCAGTAGCGCGGGCCCTTGCCGTGGATACGGCCGCTGAACATCGGGCTGTCCTTGAAGCCGCTGCGCAGAATGTCGTGCGTCTTGATGTTCGTGCGAGTAATCCAGCAAACGCAATCGTTGCGGATAAACTTGTTAATCTGGTCTCCCCAGAATTTGTCTGGAGTTAATCCGTCAAAATGGCGGTCGCTCATCGGCCACGGATGCTCGTCGCCATGTTGCACGTCGCATTCGTTAAAGTCGATAGAATCTGGATCCAGGCGGCTCGGTGTACCTGTTTTGAGGCGGCGCAGACGGATGCCATTTTTTGCTAAACATTCTGAAAGTTTGTCTGCACTCGGTTCGCCCACTCGCCCACCGATGCTTGTTTCAAGGCCGGTGAACATCTTGGAGGCAAGGAACGTTCCACTCGTCACCACAATCGCACGCGTGATATAGCGGTCGCCATTCAAAAGCGTTAGTTCCAAACGTCCGTCGTTCATACGTTCAAACGAAGCCAGTTCCCCCTGGATTAGCGTAAGTCCTGGCAAGCTTTCCATCGTTTCGCGGGCAACTTCGCTGTAATACTTCATATCGCACTGCGCACGCGGTCCCCAAACGGCGGGGCCCTTGCTCATGTTGAGCATACGGAACTGGATGCCAGCCTTGTCGGTCAAAAGCCCCATGAGGCCACCGAGAGCATCGATATCGCGAACGATTTGACCTTTAGCAACGCCACCGACTGCCGGGTTGCACGACATTCTGCCAATAGCGTTCAAATCCATCGTGAGCATGGCGGTTTTGACACCAATCTTCCATGCGGCATGTGTGGCTTCAATACCGGCGTGACCGCCACCGACAACGACAACATCAAATTCTGCGATAATCATGCGCCAAATTTAAAAAATATGAATCAATACGGCTATAGAAAAACGCACCCTCGAGAGGATGCGTCTTTAAGTTTTTGAAAAAGCTAAAGATTACTTTTTGACCTTTGCCTTAGCGTCTTTCTTGACTTCAGGCTTTGCTTCAGGAGCCTTAGCAGAATCAGCAGCCTGCTTCACTTCAATCTTCCATTCAACGTTCTTGCCGTTGAGAAGTTCTGCGATTTCTTTCTTCAAGTCGTCTTTTTCACGTTCGAAGGCGGCGTACTGCTTGTAGGTGCCGTCCGGATTCACGAGGTAGACCTTCGGAACGTAGCCATCGCTGTAGAGTTCACCGAACTGGCGGGATTCGTCCCAAATAACGCTAATCGTTTCATCAAACTTGGCGTCGTCGATAAAGCGACGAATGCCCGGCTTGTTATTTCCACCGCTAGCGACAGAAACAGTCGTAAGTCCCTTCGGTGCAAATTCCTTTGCGATTTCGAGAATCTGCGGAGCAGCGTGTGCGCAGTGACCGCATGTAGCAGAGAAGTAGAACATGAGGAGCGGCTTACCAGCGAATGCGCTCAAGTCTTCGGCCTTGACCGTAATGCCCGAAGCCTTCACGCTGAAGTTCATCTTGGCGGGCATGCCATTTGCAAGCGTATCGCCACGGAGATTAGCAACTTCTGCCTTAAGCTTTTCTTCTTCAGCCTGCTGCTTCTTAGTCATTTCTTCACGAAGAATTTTGGCCTTTTCGTTATAGCGCATTCCGATAGCCCTGAGGGAATCATCCGGAAGAGCAAGAACCTGCGTTGTGTCGCGCACCTTCTTTGCGGCATCGCGGAGGCCAAGCACAAAATAGTCACCGTCAAATTCGGTCTGGAACTGGCGACCAATGTTATAGAACTGGTTCCCAAATTGGACACCGACAACATAAGAAAATTTTTGCAGTTCCGACGCTTCTGCGGAAAGTTTCACGTTGGCATTTTGAACAGCGGGAGCCGCTTCAACCGGCAGTGCCTTACGGACAGAATCGACATAAGCACGAATTTGTTCATCGTTCTTATCTTTGGTTACCGTCGAGTCCGGCTGAGTTTTGAAATAGCGTTCACGCATGGCGTTCTGAATGCGTCTGCTGACAGCGGCAATAGAATCTTCCGAAAGTTGGAGCTTGGCGGCTGTATCGTTCAGGTTGGCGATAGCATCGCGGAAAGCCTGAACCGTAGCATCTTCATCAAGGCCATACCCTGTCTGCCACGGAAGGTTTGTAAAATTCTGAAGGCCGAACTGAGCACCAAGCATATAGGCAAACTTTTGGTCATCAGCGGAATCCGGCGTAATAGCAGCCACTTTTGCAATCGGTTTCTGTGCTTCGCCACAAGCCACCAAGGCAAGGGCTGCTGCACCAAGAGCAATTTTTTTCAGTTTCATTTTTTAGACTCCTAAGTCATAAAATCTCTAGGAATGTATTCATTCCTATTTTCGCGTGTTAATATACATATTTTTTAGCGGAGTGAATCACGGACAAAACCATTTTTAGGCATTCCGTCAAGGACTTTAAACGAAGTTGCCCCGATAACTGCGCCATCTTTGTATGCCGTTTCTACGCGATAGTCCCCGCTAGGGATATTTTTCTTTTTGGAATAGCTTCGATAGCCCATATCTCGCCCACCACGAATCACCATCCGACTTGACGAAATCTTGTCCGTCAATTTAAATTTTCCGGTAGAAGGTTCTTTGTAGTACCAGCGGAATTCTACGGGTGCTTTGAGTTCTGCCGGGCCGTAAACCGAGGACATAAAATAAATTTCTTCCCCTTCGTCTTTATGGATTGTCGCTTGACTAAATCCGATTTTTTGCCAAAAATTTAAATGGTCCGCATCGCAGGAATAAGAAACGTTATCAAAATTTTTGCAGACAATTTGCTGTTTCAGCACAAGTGGCACAGGAGCTATCCAATTTGCCATATAAGCGACGGATAAAATAAATGTAATTGCAACTGGAGCTACAAGAGTTCGCTTATGACGTTCCGACTTTAACCAAAGTAAATAGCAAATTCCTATAGAAATAAAGGTGCTTAAAAAGAACCAGAACGCCCCCATTCCGTGTACCAAATGTGGAATCAAGAAGTTAAAGAACATCGTTCCGAGCAGGCAAAAGAACGCAAGGCTCACTCCAAATTTTTCATATTTCTGTTTCAAAAATTCGTTGCCGATAAGGAGCGCAATTAGGATTAATACGATGATAAATGCAGCTATGGAACCAGAGCTTTTGAAATAGCAAATGACAAGTGCGCTGTAAAGGTTTCCAAAACAAAATTGCACTACCCAAGTCAAGCGGTCTATCCAAGCAACCGGCCATTCGTGATTCATCGCCCTGCTGATTATATTTTTTGAAATTTCAACGGGGGATTCCTCTGCGCAACAATCGTCGCGACAAGTAACGGGTTTTCGCGTAGCTATAAAGTATATCGAGACTAGAGCAAGCATATAATAGAATAACAAGAATATGAGGTCAGAGCCATAGACCCTGCTCCCAATCGTCCACGAATCCCAACTGAACCCGCCTAAAAAGGCGATAGCTGGGAAAAATCGCTCGACCTTTTGCACGGCGGATTTTTCCCGCAACCTGTTTAAAAATTCCATGACAGTAAGATAAAAAAACAATCCATAAAGATTAACATTCTCTCGGATCGCGCATTTAATCTCTTGTCTAATTTCTAAATTTACGCCGTAAAAATTTTAAAAGGCAAAAACAATGAAACTCTCCAAGTACTTTTACGTCACGCTCCGCGAAACGCCGAGCGATGCCACCATGCCCTCCCACATCTTCCTCATGCGCGGCGGCTACATCAAGCCCGTTTCTACCGGTATCTACTCCATGATGCCGATGGGTTTCCGCGTGATCCAGAAGATTGTAAACATCATCCGCGAAGAAATGAACAAGATTGGCGGTATCGAAGTGGACCTGCCGGTGGTGCAGACCGCTGAACTCTGGAGCGAATCGGGTCGTTACCAGGCCATTGGCGAAGAACTGCTGCGCTTCAAGGACCGCAACAACCACAACATGGTGCTCGCCATGACCCACGAAGAAGCCATGACCGACCTCGTGCGCTACGTGCTCAACAGCTACAAGCAGCTGCCGGTAATGCTCTACCAGTTCAAGACCAAGTACCGCGACGAAGCCCGCGCCCGCGGCGGTCTTATCCGCGTCCGCGAATTTCTGATGAAGGATGCCTACAGCTTCCACACCAGCCAGGAAGACCTCGACCGTCACTACCAGGAAGAATACGACGCTTATCTCCGCATCTACCGTCGCGTGGGCATTGAACCGGTGGTGGTGCAGAGTGATACGGGTATCATGGGCGGTAAGGTCGCTCACGAATTCATGCTCGATACTCCGAACGGCGAAGACTACTTGATTCTTTGTAAGAAGTGCGGCTACCAGGCCAACCGCGAAATCGCGAAGTTCCAGCGTGTGCCGTTCAAGGGCGACGAAAATGCAGCACTCGAAAAGGTCGAAACTCCGCACTGTGCAAGCATCGACGAACTCACCAAGTTCCTGAACGTTCCTGCCGAATCTACCGCCAAGTGCGTGTTCTTCGACTTCGAAGGCAAGCTCATCACGGTCGTGGTTCCGGGCAACCTCGACGTTTCCGAAATCAAGCTCCACAACTTGCTGAAGGCCAAGGAACTCTACCCGGCCGAAGACAGCCTCATCAAGGCTTGCGGCATGGTTCCGGGATTTGCTTCCCCGATTAACGCTCACGACACCCGCATCATCGTGGACGAAGCAATCGCCGATTCCTTCGACCTCGTGACCGGCGCCAACGAAGAAGGCTTCCACTTCAAGCATTGCAACCCGAAGCGCGACTTCCCGAAGTTCGAAGTGGCCGACATCGCCGAAGCGAGCGAAGTCTGCAAGTGCCCCTGCTGCGGCGAGCTCCTCACCGAGACTCGCGGCATTGAAATGGGCAACATCTTCAAGCTCGGCACCAAGTTCTCTGAATCTATGGGTGCCAAGTTCCTCACCGCCGAAAAGACAACCGCTCCCGCCATCATGGGCTGCTACGGCATCGGCGTGGGCCGCTTGATGGCTTCCGTCGTGGAAAACAGCCACGATGACTTCGGACCGATTTGGCCCAAGTCCATCGCCCCGTTCCAAGTGGAAATCGTCCCCATCGGCAAGGAAGCTGAACTCGTGGAACTCGCTGAAAAGTTCGAAAAGGAACTCGAAGCAGCCGGCATCGACGTGCTCGTAGATGACCGCGACGAACGTCCGGGCGTCAAGTTCAAGGACGCCGACCTCTGGGGTTCTCCGGTGCGTATCGCTATCGGCAAGAAGGGACTCGCCAACGGCGAAGTCGAATGGAAGTTCCGCAACGAGAAGGAATTCACCATGGTCAAGGTCGAAGACGTTATCGCCAAGGCCAAGGAATACTTCGCTGAATAAACGTGTCATTCCCGCCTTGAGCGGGAATCTCCTTTTTTAAAAATTGCAAGCCTGCTTTACGAGCAGGCTTTTTTCTTTGCTCTATTGCCCCATCCCTGTAAAATTGATTATCTTATAAATATATGATGAACTCTATTGACTGGTCTGTGGGCTGGTGCTACGTCTGCACCGTGCTCTTGCTTTTATTGATTGTCACCATTTTACTGTTGCTCGATTACTGGAAAAGGCAACGGCTTTATACACTCTTTGCTGGCAACCTGGGTGAGTTCATCGTCGTACTTTCCGACAAGTTTGAATTCATCAGTTCACTTCCGCAGTTCATGTCGGACCCGCTCTTTGACAATTTGAGCAAGGACCGCTTGTTCCGAGATATTCTTCCGCCGAAGGACTGGGCTCGTCTCAAACTTTACTTTGACGATATCGACAAGCATCCCGAAATGCCGTTCATGTTCTCGTACAAGCGTGATGACGGCACCATGCTCTGGTTCGAAATGCGTTGCCAGCACCAACGCCTTTCGATGGACGAGTCTCGTTACATCTGCTTGATTAAGAACATTTCTAACACGGTCGAAAACCAGCATCGTTTGGATGAAGCCGAAACAAAGCTGAAATCGCTCTTGCGCAACACGGGTGACTTCCTGTGGAAATTTGATTTCGAAAGCCGTCAGCTTTTTTTGCTCACGCCGATGATGGATGATGACTATCGCGACGTTCCTCGCTCTGGAGGTGTGATTGACATTGAATCGCTCATGCCAGAAGACGACTTCAAACTGCTCGAACGCGTGATGAACGAATGTATGATGAAAGCCGGTGGCGAAGCCGCCTATGACGACAAAGGCCACTTGCTCGACGAACAGAGCCAACTCAATCGCCTCGCCAATGAAAACGCACGATTTGACACGCTCAAAATCCGTTGCTGGAATAGTGAAAAAAATCTCGTCTGGTATGATTTCCGAGGTCACCTTTCCCCTGACGACGAAGACCGCATCGTGATGATGGGATCAGCCCGCCGCGTAGAAACATCTCCCGAAATTCCGTTCCTCATGAAGAGTGGTGTCGAAGAATCTCTAATAAATTCTTTCTTCAATTTTCCAAACGTTGGTGTTTTCTGGGTTGACCGAAACTTCAATATTCTAGGATGCAACAACGCCTTTGCAACAGATTTTGGATTTGCAAAGACAAACGAAGTCGTAAATAAATCATTGCGCGATGTCATCTCCGTCAAATACCTCCCCTACTACGAATCTATGATCAAGGATGTATTTGACAATGGTTCACAAAAGAGCTGGAAAGGAAAATTTGATGACAGCGACTGGATTTGTACCATCAACGTCGTGCCCATGCTCAAGTCGCTCCTCAAGTCCGGCTATACCGTGAGCCGCGTGCTTTGCGTCTATATGCGAATCTCAGGATAAGTCGGTTTCTTGTAGGATGTCGTAATCTCATACTCTGAAACATCTTTAAAGAATGTTATCGGGAATGTGACGACATCACTTGATTTCAACTCCCGGAATATCCAACGGCTTATTGCGTTCTTGACTTCGTCATCGAAATTTTTATTGCCGGTATTCGAAGATTGAATATCAATTTTTTGGACGAATCCGTTTACATCAATATTCAACTGAAAAACTATAGTTCCGCTAAAATCTGGATCGACATCGTCTTGATTATTCTTTTGGCATGCCTTTGCGCGATTTCTGTTTAAATGTTTGTTATAAATGTGACGCAATCCAGGTATCCGTTGACGAATGACTCTTAAAATCGATGCTTTATCATATATAACTCCGTTTGATAATATTAATTCGTCCTTCGTCGGTGTGTTTACTGCACCTTTTACTCTACTCATAAGCACTGCAGGAGAACCGTAAAGAAGACCATCAAGTCTTTCAAAATTAGTGATATCTTTTATCGGATGATGAAAGTCAAATGACAGCGAAACAATATTTTTACCAACATCTTTAAAATGAGTCCGCTTCAGAAGTTCTATAATTTTCTTTTCAAAGCCTTTATGTACTTTATTATCAACTTTATCGAATTCAATCTTTTTAACAGAACCTTTTTCATTTATGAAAATGTCTAAAGTTAAAAAGAGATGATTCCATTCTTCGTGAACATCCTTTTTGTAAAACGAATCATAGGTTTTAAACAAATCTTTTGATTTTTTACGAAGGATATTGGCAATTTTCTCTACATCATTATTATAGAGGCTATCATCAATTAGAACAGCTCTTGATATCTTTATTTCAACGTTATTTGCATTAAATTGAGTTTGGTCAAACCTATAGTCTCTCTTTGGAGGTTCGTTCAGCAGTTCATAAACATTATCAAGAACTTTTTGTTTTTCTTGAATTGTGACACTGGATTTGTCATAAACTGTTTTTTTCGATTCATTCGGATATTCAATTTTAGTGTTTTCCTGTTCCGTAGATTTTTCCGCAATCTTATCAACATCGCTGCACCCCGCCCACAGCATCGCCGCAGCCAAGAGCACAAACATACCCAAATATTTTCCGAAAAAATTCGCCATAATTTATATATACAAAATATATGGATGAAAAAACTCCAGCCTCATTAGAGACTGGAGCTTTTGAAATGTTCAAGATTCTCCGAGAAGGAGGTGCCCGCTCGGTGGCGGGCATGACACCGGGTAAATTAACCCAATGTCACTTCGACCTTATGAACACCCTTCGTAAAGATCGGGGCGACGTTGGAATCGATTTCCTGACCGTCAACAACCATCTTTGCAACGCCCTTGCAGACGTGATCCGGGTTCTTCACTGTGATCTGGTAGGTAGCACCGCGGAACTTACGGGTTGCTTCGAAGCCATTCCATGCGCTCGGGATGCAAGGATCGACAACGAGACCGTTGAAGCTTGCGCGGATACCGAGAATGAACTGCGTTGCAGCTTGATACGTCCAAGTAGAAGTACCGGAGAGCCATGCGTTACGGCCCATACCGAACTGCTTGTGTTCGTCACCGAGGATGTTCTGCGGATAGCAGTACGGTTCAGATTCGAACACGTCGAGGATGTCGTTCTTGGAAGCCGGGTTGATCTGGTTGTAGTACTGGAAGGCGTTGTCGCCACGGCCGAGGATAGTTTCGGCAATCATCACCCACGGGTTCGTGTGGAGGAAGATACCGCCGTTTTCCTTTGCTCCAGGAGGATAGGTGGAGATGCCACCGACAGCCGGTTCAAAGCCACGGTAACCCGGAGTAGAGCTCTTCACACCGTACTTGGTGTTGAGGAGCTTGTTCAAGCTGTCCATGCCCTGCACTGCGCGGTCGCCGAAAGCGATGCCAGCGATGACCGGCCAGGACTGGCCGTTGCAGTAAATCTTGCCGTACTTGGCAGAGGAAACGCCGTAGCCGTTGCCGTCCTTATCGAACCAACGAGTCCACCACTTGCCATCCCAAGCGCTGTCGTTGAAAGCCTTCTTGACATCTTCGTACCAGCCCTTGTACATTTCAACGGCTTCCTTGTCGCCGAGAGCTTCTTCAATGCCCATCATTTCGAGCAAAGCCTTTGCGTACAAAGCAGTGTTGAACGTAGATTCTGCACCGAGCGGGAGGTTCATGCAGTCGTTCCAGTCGGCAAAGCCGAGGAGCGGGAGGTTGTGCTGGCCGAGGTGTTCGCGAGTGAACTTGAGAGCGCGCTTCAAGTGTTCGAGGACCGTGCCAGTCGGACGTTCAGCATGCTTCTTGCCTGCAACGTAGAACGGAATTTCTTCGCTCAGGAAATCCATCTTGCCTGTTTCCTTGAGGTAGGTAGCGACAGTGAGGACGATCCAGAGGTGGTCATCGCCGTACCAGTCGGCATACATCGGATTGCCGTTAGCGTCGAGGACGCCAGCCTTTTCGCGGGAGTCACCGGCGTTGGCTTCGTTGCCGTTGTCTTCGGCAAGGGCAAGCGGAGCGTACTGGTGCATAGCGTTACCTTCCGGACGCTGCACGGAGATGAGATTCTTCGTAAGAACGAGAGCTTCTTCAGGCATGTGGCTCATGACGCCCATGAGGTCCTGAGTAGAGTCACGGTAACCGATACCGCGGCTGGTGCCGTAGCCCAACTGATAGAGGGACAGGTAGCGGCTCCAGTTCTTGGTGGTGTGGCACTGACGCGGGTTGTGCACGTTCACCATCGTGTTGAAGGATGCATCCGGAGTCTTGACCTGGATTGTGGAGAGGTAGTTTTCCCAGAACTTTGCGAGTTCGTCGAAAGCCTTGTCCACGTTCTTCAAGTCGCGGTACTTCTTGATAGCCTTGGCCGCAACCTTGAGGCTCTGTTCCTGACCGAGCTGGGTGCAGGTACGGAAAGTCTTCTTGGCTGCGATCTTGCCAGCGTGGATCATGAGAGCGGCAATGTTATCGCCACGGTCGCATTCGCTATTTGCAAGTTCCTTGTTCTGGAGGCTGAGCGGATTTGCCCAGGAACCCATTTCGTTCTGACCGAGGAATACGCGGCGGTCACCATCGAAGCTACCGACCTTGCAGTCTGCAGTAACGTAGTTCACGGCGTAGTCACGCTTCATGTAAGCGTATTGTTCCAAAACGACGTGGCCGTCCTTTTCCCAGTGGCCCTTGAGGGTCATGGTCTGCGGAACCCAGTCGGCGTTCGTGAGCTGCTTTTCAGCTTCGAAGTGGCTGAATTCATAAACCGGGATGATGTCCACTTCCTTAGCGCCACCGGCGATGTTCGTCACCTGGATGTCCTGGAGAAGCGTGTTGGAGCCCGTCGGGACGAAAATCGTGACCTGCACGCGGAGACCGAAAGCTTCGGCAATCCAGCGCATGTAGGAAAGACCCACGTGGCATTCCCACTTGTCAAGTTTGACGAGTGTCGGAACGTAGAACGGGGAGAAAATCTTGTAGCTCTTGCCATCCTTGATACGGATGTAGATAGTGCTGGCCTTGAAGTCAGAGCACGGCATCTGTGCAATGTACTTGGTGATACGGTTGAGAGCCGGGTCGCCTTTGCAAACGAGAGTGCCGCCGGTCGTATCGACGATACCGCCGAAGTTGAGAGTACCGACGTAGTTGCACCACTTGATCGGGGTAGCCGGGGTGGTGAGCACGTATTCTTTTGCAGCGTCATCAAAGTAGCCATACTTTGGGGCAGCGACCTTAGCGGTCTTCTTTGCCGGGGCCTTCTTTGCAGCGCTCTTCTTCACTGTTTTTGTAGCCATTGTATCTCCGTTAGAGAGGGGGTGTTGTAAAAAGTGATTAGTGGTTGGTGATTAGTGGTTAGGAACCCTATCAGAAACCGTTAAAACTTTTGCGGGGTAAATTTAGAAATTAGACGAGAGTTGAGAGACGAGAGACGAGAGAAAGTAATTCATTTAACCAATGTTTTACTAGCGCTAAGCGCCATTTTTTCTCTTTCGTCTCTAGTCTGTAGGGCGTAAGCCCGTTCTTTCGTCTAAACTCTATTCTTCAAACTTTTCAAAATCTCTGTTACCGAAATTGATATAGAAGTATCCGCCGAGTTTCTTGCTGCGGACCGGGTCGCGCAAAATGCCGATAGCGGCACGCACGTACTTGAGTTCCACCAAGATGTGGTCACGGCTCATGCAGTTGAGGAACGGACCTTCGGGGTAAAGCGTCGGACGCGGTTCTTCGGCAATCATCTTTTCAAGATTTTCGATTTCCTGAACCAGTCTGCGTTCATGCACTTCGAGCGTGCGGATAACTTCCTTGTTTTCGGCACCGTAGAGGAAAGCAAAACCAAGCGTACGCGGATCGTCATTGAAACCAGTCAAATGCTTCAGGACCTCTTTGCGGAGAACGTCCCTACCCTTGTCCGTGATGTTGAACACCATGCGTTCCGGGCGGTTTCCGTCGCGTTCGGAATGACCGACAATGCATTCGTTCTTTTCAAGCGTTATCAGTCTGTTATAAACGGTCGAAGTGCTAATCTTCGCCCAGCGGTCAAGTTCTCTGTCACGAATTTCCGTGATGATATCGTACCCACTGCGTTCGTGTTCCAGAATGAGGCCGAGCAAAACAAGATCGTAACGGTTCATTTAGATTCCTTAAATTAACTACTATTCCAAGTTGGAATAATTGACTCATATGAAAATTACATTATTTTCGCAAAAAAGATAACATATGATGTAAAAAATCGGAAAAATATACGATTCTCCACAGCCCAGAGCTTTTCCTCTTTTTTTCAGCAAAATTCGAAAATCGCACCGATAATTAGTGTATATTTTTAAGTATCCAATGCATAATACGGGGAGCTCCGTGCAGAGTCTAAAAAAAATAAAGAAGAAGAACAATCGATTTAAGTATTCCTTCATAAGGTTTGTTCCTCTTATCCTTGTCGTTTACTTAATTATCGAAGCTTTTTCTGCGTTCCAGACCGAAGACAAGAACGCAGTCATGGCGCGAAACAGGGACTATATCAAGGATATTACACTCGCCATGGCAAACAAGCTTGATGACATTTTCTCAAGCTCCCTTAAATCCGTCGAAGCACTAACAAAGCTCAGTTCCAATGAAATCCCTGATGGACAAATGAACGCCGTCTTCTTGGCAGAAGTTGAGAAGATTATTCAGTTTGACCACCTCTACTTTACGGATTCCACCGGTTTGACCCTAAAGACTTCTGGTGAAAAAAGTTACGATGGCAACAAGTGGTATTTCACCGACGGCATGAAAGGCAATAGCGGTATCTTTGTGATAATGCCGACAAATACCACACCGGCTTACATTGTTTTTTACGCACCAGTCTTCGTCCAAGATAAAATCACCGGTATCCTCTCCACTTCGTACGACGAAAACACAATAAAGAGATTTCTTGACTACAAGGTTTACGGAGCGCACGCCTCTGCAGGCATCGTCAATACAGAAGGTAAAAGTCTAATTGCGCTTGAATCTATGAAAATGCAGCAAACCTCGGTTCTTGGTCCATACAAGGATAACTTCAAGCAATTCCTTTATACCTCAAAATTCGACGAGGAGAATAGAAATAAAATTATTCAGGCATATACAACAAGAACACCATCCAGCTACCAATACAAAGATTATACGGACGAAATACAAGGTTACATCGCCCCTCTGCAAACAGCCCCATTGAGCGTTTATTCAAACTTTCCGATAGAAGCCTCCAAAAGCCTTTATTCCATGGGCATCAAGGCTGGGCGCATGTTACAGTTTCTGCTCATCGTCATTTTTGCAAGCTACATCATCTACCTCCTGATTGTGCAACTTTTGATAATGCGTAACGAATCCCGACAGAACAGCATGGCAAACTACATTGCCATAGCCGAAAACGCAATTGCAAGAGCCATGATCTACGTCGATGCCGAAAACGGAACATTCAAGGACCTCTCGATAATGCCAATGCCATTTCCCAAAAAAGGCCGCCTAGATGATATTGTCGAAGGATTTGTCAAGTACAACGACGACATGCAGAATGGCGAAGATTTTAGAACATTCTTTAACGTCACCATCAAGGAACGCAAGGTCCTCGATTACATTCCAAGTGTTGTATTCAGCAATACAAAACTAAATGGCCGTAAAGAATACATCACCATGGTCTATATCCCAGTCGAAATAAAAAAGAATGTTGTCAACAAGGGTATTATTTTATTCAGAAATATCACCGCAGAAAAATCAAAGGAGATTGAGGCTAACAAAAAACTAACACAGGCGTTAACCGATGCTAGAGAAGCAAGCAAGGCCAAAACGACATTCCTTTTCAACATGTCGCACGACATCCGTACCCCGATGAACGCGGTCATGGGATTTACGACGATGGCCAAAAAGCACATCGACGACCATGAAACCGTAAAGGGCTACTTGGACAAAATTGATATCGCAGGCAAGCAGCTCTTGTCGCTAGTAAACCAAGTGCTCGAAATGTCGCGCGTCGAATCCGGGAAAATCATCCTGAACGAACAGAAATGCAATCTTGAAAATGTAATCAAGGCGCTTTCGACAACATACGGTTCGCACGCTGAAACTAAGGGCATACTGTTTACAGCGACAATCACAAACATCGAGCATAAGTTCGTCCTTGTAGATTGCGACCGCGTCAACCAAATTGCAGCAAATATTATCGGAAATGCAATCAAATACACCAACGAAAACGGAAGCATCATGTGCACCCTCGAAGAACAAAAATGCGAGCGGGATGGCTATGGAAATTACGTGCTTACCGTTGAAGATTCCGGCATTGGCATGAGTTCCGAATTCGTCGAGCACATCTACGATGAATTTACACGCGAGAGTTCCACCACCGTCAGTCGCATCCAAGGGACAGGTCTTGGCATGACCATTGTAAAGAAACTGACAGACATCATGGGCGGAACAATCAACATCGTTTCCAAGAAAGGGCAAGGTACAAAGATTGTCGTGAGCATCCCGATGAAGTGGTGTCAGGAATTCAAGACTGAAGTTACAGAACAGAAAACCATTACGACAATCCCTCTTAAGGGAATGAAGGTGTTGCTCGTTGAAGATAACGAGATGAATCGAGAAATCGCTGAAGAAATCCTGACTGAAAACGGTCTAATCGTCGATACCGCAAATGATGGCGATATTGCCGTCGATAAAGTGCGTAAAGCAGCTCCTGGCGATTATGAGCTCATTTTGATGGACGTGCAGATGCCCCACATGAACGGCTACGATGCTACCAAGGCGATCCGCAAGCTCGATGACCCGCAGAAGTCTAGAATCCCAATCATTGCCATGACGGCAAACGCCTTTGAAGAAGACAAGAAAAACGCCCTCGAAGCAGGAATGAACGGACATCTGTCAAAACCGATTGACGCCCAAAAACTTATCCAAACACTTGCAGATTTCAGATTGAGCTAGCACAGTCCTCGATATTTTATTATAATAAAGATTAAAAGATAAGGAGATAAATATGAAAACCAAATTCTCACGCCTCTCACTTTCCCTCGTTATCGCGGGCGCCCTCGCACTCGTGGCAACGACATTCACCGGTTGTTCTCTCATCAAGAAGGTTCAGGCCGCCAAAATCCTGATCCAGACAAAGATGGAGTACAAGGACTTGACATTCGATAACGTCGATGTCTTTGAAGATGTCATGGAACTCGTGAATAACGGAATGGACGGTTTCTTGCCGAACCCCAAAGCAGTCATGCTCGTCAAGGACCTTTCCCAGAACGTTATCAACAAGAGCCTTGGTCACGCCAACTTTGACGTTTTCCTGAATGCGAACAACAACACCAAGGACACGCTCTGGATCAACCAGCTCAAGGTTGAAATCAAGTTCGACACGCTTGTCACAGTCCCTTTGACCCTAAAGGATACCATCAGACTTGCACCAGGCGACAATGACTTGCACTTCAACGCAGCGTTCCCTCTGGATGCCAACGTCTTTAAGATTAACGAAATCAAGTACTACGGCATTGCTGGCTTTATCGACGTTTCCCTCACCGAAGGCGGAAAGCCGGTCTCTCAGGACTTCGAAATCAAGAGAGACGTGAAGCCAGAAGATGTCGAAAAACTCCAGAACCTCGTTCGCGACAGATTGTTTGATCTTCTCGTGAACAAATGGCTCGGAAAAATAATTAAATAATAACACATGAAAAAACGTACCTTTGTTCCGGAGAATTTGAATCCGGATGATGAAAAAGAAATCTCTAGACTATATCGCGCTCTTTTGCAGCGCGATATTCCTGTAAACGTAGAAGAGCTCCGTCAATGGGTTTTAGATTGGAGCGAACTGGAATCGGTTCTTGGCGAAGTGAGCTGTAGGCGCTATGTCGCCATGACTTGCGATACCCGCGACGAAAAAGCCGCCAAGGCTTATTCAGATTTTGTCGAAAACATTCAACCGCTTATGATTGAATACGACGACAAGCTGAATAGGAAGCTGATGGCGCACCCATCCAAGGACGCACTCAAGGGCGAATTCGGTGAATGGCTCAAGGGCGTGCAAGTTTCTTTGGACTTGTTCTCCCCCGATAACATTCCGCTTGAAACCGAAGAGAACAAGGCTATTCAGGCGTACCAGAAAATCACCGGTGGCATGAGCGTCGAGTTCGACGGCGAGGTCAAGACCATGCAGCAGCTTGCCGCCTACATGGAAAAGACCGACCGCAATCTTCGCGAACGCGCCTGGCGGGCTATGTGGGAACGCCGTCTCCAGGACAAAGATGCGTTAGATAAATCTTACGATAAGTTGTTCGAAATTCGCAAGCAGATTGCCAAGAACGCAAACTGCAAGGATTTCATCGACTACATCTTCCTTGCAAAACATCGTTTCGACTACACTCCTGCCGACTGCGAAGCTTTCCACGAAAGCATCGAAAAGCTCGTGCTCCCGTTGCAGAAGGAAATGTACAAGCGCCGCGCCAAGAAGATGGGACTCGAACGTTTGCGCCCGTGGGATTTGGATGTCGACCCGCTGAACAGGCCGCCACTCAAGCCGTACCAGAGCGGTGACGAGCTGATTGAAAAGGTTGATTCCATTTTTGAAAGCATCCATTCGCAGGCCGGCAAGTGGGCCCGTGAAATGCAGGCAAAAAAACTTATCGATCCGGATTCGAGGCTCGGCAAGGCTCCAGGCGGTTACCAGATTGGTTTTGACGAAAGCCGCCTCCCCTTCATTTTCATGAACTCCGCGAATACGGACCGCGACATTTACACGCTGTTGCACGAATCCGGCCATTCGTTCCATCAGTTTGCGCTTGCAAACCAGCCGATTTTCGCCTACCGCGATGTTCCTGCTGAATTTGCCGAAGTCGCAAGCATGAGCATGGAACTCATCGGCATGTCGAACCTGAAGCCGTTCTACGGTGACAATCACGAAGCGATTGTCCGCAGCACCGAAGGCGAACTCGCCGACGTGATTTGGCTGTTCCCGTGGGTCGCAAGCATCGACAGTTTCCAGCATCGTCTGTACAACTTCCCGACTCATACCGCCGAAGATCGCAGCGATATCTGGAGCGAAATCATGGACCGCTACGATGCCGGTGTGGATTACTCTGGACTTGAAGCTGTTCGCCGTAACCTGTGGCAAAAGCAACTTCATTTGTTCGAATGCCCGTTCTATTATATAGAATATGGCATCGCACAGATAGGAGCATTGCAGGTCTGGGCTAACTTCAAAAAGGATCCGCAAAAGGCAATCGACGACTTGTTCAAGGCAGAAAGTCTTGGCAGCAGCCGTCCGATTCCAGAACTATTTGCCACAGCAAACATCAAGTTCGATTTCACGCCGAAAACGCTGGAACCCTTGATGCAAGTTGTATGGGATGAACTCAGTAGGCTATAGGTCTTAGGTTACAGGTTGTAGGACTAAAATCGCGGCTTCGCCGCCAAGCCAACTGTCAAGCCCGCCATAGTGCGGGCATCTCCTTTTTTAGCTCTTAATTACATTTTTTTTGATAAATTTCAAAAAAAATGAAAAAAATGCGCCGTAGGACTTGACAAACGAAAAAATAAAAGTTATTATTGGCGCACCTCCCCAGTGGAGGTCATCCTAACGGAGGGATGGCCGAGTGGTTGAAGGCGCACGCTTGGAAAGCGTGTTTACCTTACGGTAACGAGGGTTCGAATCCCTCTCCCTCTTCTAAAAATTTTTCGAGGTACCTAATGGCTGAATCTCAAAGAGTTTATCTTGATGATATCTATGCTAGTGAAGAATGTCAGGGTTCGGTTTTCCGTGCTGTTGTCATGATGGCTCACGAAGCCCGCTTCATTAACAATCAGGCCAAACAGGGTTACATTCAGCTCACTCAAAAGCCGACAACTATTGCCATGAACCGCTTTAAGGAACATAAGCTTACGATGGTTGAAAAAGGCGTTAACGATGTGACTGAAGAAGCGGTAAAGGCTTCCGCCGCAGAAGTTGCTCCGAGCGCAGAAGCAGTTGCAGAAGCAAGCGATGCAGCAGCAGACGCTTTCTAATCTTCGAAAAATAAGAAGTTCAAAAAAGACCGCATTTAGCGGTCTTTTTTATATTCTACACATTCGTCATTTGTGCTAAAGCATCATTGAGCAAATTACCACCATCATACTATGATGGTGAATGGCAGCGAAGTATTCTGTAGCTACAGCTTGGACTAGATTTGACGGGACTATTTAATTGTTTTTCAACAGTCTTGACGTTACGCTGTGACGGATTTTGCTTGCAGCACGCCCAAGAGCGTCAAACAATCGCTCAGGCATTGATTCTTCCAATTTCTTGTTTGGAATTCTGCGTTTTGAAATGGCTACCGGCTTAACTGTAGTATCGGCTCGCTGTTCTTCAATCTTCCAGATGAAATCATCGGAGCGCGATGGCATGGGGTTCTGCACGACATTTTTACCGACCGCCTGCAAATAAAGCCCACTCTTGTAATTCTTGAGAAGGAAAGCATTTGGAGTGTTCACTCCGGCATCTTCGAGCTGGTATTTTTGGTGCGCACCGCCATTGTAACCATAAGTCGAAGCTGTTACACCAGCCGCGGTTGATTCATTCGGAATATCGACCACGCGGTTCCCGAGCTGGAAGCGGTACGTAACAGGCTTATCGCCCATCGAATAAATCTTCACAAATGTCGCTGTATCGGCGCAGTCCATAAGATCAAGCGTGTTCGAACGAGTTATTCCCATACATTTTCCTTCAGAAAGGGACTTTATCCTCCCCTGCTTGAAGAATGCTTCCTTGAAAATGTCCTGGTACATCGCGTTCACGATTTTCACGTGATTGATCAAGTCCTGTTCGGAATGGACTTCGCTCTTGTAATTGATGCCGTATGGCCAAAAATGCTGGCTATCGCCTTTGAGCACGGCATCCGGACCATCAATTTCCTTGATGAGCGCCTGGGCTTTTTCGCCCTTGAATACGCCCCCGTCCATCATCGCCTTGTACTCCGAAGTCGTCCCCATGCCCATGGTATGCGCCATTTCGTGCATGGCAGTGCCCACGTACATGTAATTGCGATCCTTGCCAAAACGCAAGTCACCATTGCTGCTCGCCTCAGCTGTCGGAACGCCCGAACTGTAGTAAACCTCGATATGCTTTGAAAGGTCGGAATACTTGTTGTACAGGTAAACCGCCGAATCCATCGCCGCCGTAATATGTTCGTAGGCGTCGAGTTCGTCCTGAGTCGGATTTGCGGATTTGTTCAAATGGTATTCAACGTTGCCAGCAAAAGCACTTGATAAAGGAAGAAGGAAGGTAAAGAATCCAACAAGGCTTGATCTTTTAAAATTTTTTTTCATAAAAATCCTTCCCTATACACTTACTCAATTTACACTATTCCATATATATACGCAAGTAAAAAAAGTTTTTGAGGCATTGCAAGAACTTTTTAATAAACCAAAATGTAATTTTAGCGCTGATTATCAATCATAGGAGAAGCCCCAATGAAGGCTAAAATAATCGCATGTTGTTCTGTTATTGCTCTCGTGGCCCTTACCGGCTGCTCGAGTAGCCAAAACGCCGTAAACCGCACCCTAGGCCAAGCCGAAGCCACTCGTTCTCTAGCATCGAACAATCTTGATGCAAAGATTACGTCTAATGCATACTCCAAGTGGGTCAAAGCAAAAGCCCTGAAAGACGACGGAAACGAAGAAGAAGCCCAAGTTTTAGCAGAACAGAGTGAACTGGATATGCGTCTCGCTATAGCCAAGTCCGAATACGAATCTGCAAAGAACGAAGACAAGAAGCTCGAAGAAGCACTCCGCGCGGATGAAGAACGCAAGGTCTTGTACCAGAGCATTCTCAATAAGGAAACCAGCAAGTAAGGAGCCGCAAAATGAAGACGATTAAGATTTTGACACTCGGCGCCCTCGCCGCTTCCATGAGTTTCGCCGCGGAAAACGCAGGAGTCACTCCAGTCGACCAGTGCAGACTTGCACTCGACAACGCAAAGACAACACTCCCCACCAACGCCAATGCGGCCAAGCTTACCCTTGCCGAAGGCTACGGTACCTTGAGCGCACTCGAAACAATTTATGCCGACGATGACGAATCCAAGTTGATTCCGACTATTTTGGAGAACTGCCAAAAGTACGCTGAACTTGCAAAACTGCTGGGCGAAACCCAGGCTGTACGCAACAATATCGCCGAAAACTGGGAAAAACGAGCCGCCACAAACCGCACTATTGAAGCCATCCAGGAACAGATTGGTGAAGCTCGCAGCGGCAAGGTCTCTGACCTCGAAGCCGAAAAGCAGGCCATCAAGGCCCAGAAGGACAAGCTCGAAGCCAGCAAGAACGAAGCTATGGACAAGCTAAACGCGCTCCAGTCCCAGATGATTCAGGTCACCAAGGACGCCCGCGGTATCATCCTTTCGATGTCCGATATCTTGTTTGACGTGGGTCGCGCCACCTTGAAGACCGACCTCATGACAAGCCTTGCTAAGATTGCCGGTATCCTCTCTGTTTACCAGCAGTTTGACGTGTCCATTGAAGGCAACACAGACAACACCGGTTCTGAAGAATTTAACATGACGCTTTCTCAGCAGCGTGCTGAAAATGTGATGAAATTCCTCGTGGAACAGGGTATCGCAGAAACCCGCCTCACCGCTAAGGGCCTTGGCATGACTATGCCGATTGCGGACAACTCCACCAAGGAAGGTCGCCAGAAGAACCGTCGCGTGGACCTCGTTATCACGGACCGTACGCAGAAGGTGAAGTAGTTCAAGATTAAGAACTATTTTTGTTGTCATCCCCGCCTTGTGCGGGGATCTCCTTTTATATACGAGAAGGAGGAGCCCGATTAAATCGGGCATGACAAATGATCTAAAATTCATCAACTTTTTGATAGAAATGCCTTTTAATCGAGCCTATTTTTTCTAAATTAAGGCACGTAACTTTTAAACCGGCGGCGCAAGTCGCCAATCAAAACAAGAGGTAAAACAAATGGCAGTTTCTTACAAGGAACTCGGCTTGGTTAACACCAAGGAAATGTTTGCTAAGGCAGTTAAGGGTGGCTATGCTATCCCGGCTTTCAACTTCAACACCATGGAACAGATGCAGGCCATCGTGCAGGCCGCCGTTGAAACCAAGTCTCCGGTGATCATGCAGGTCTCTAAGGGTGCTCGTAACTATGCTAACGGCACCATCCTCCGCTACATGGCTCAGGGTGCTGTTGAATACGCCAAGGAACTCGGCTGCGCAAATCCGCAGATCGTGCTCCACCTCGACCACGGTGACTCTTTCGAACTCTGCAAGGACTGCATCGACAACGGTTTCTCTTCCGTGATGATCGACGGTTCTGCTCTTCCGTACGAAGAAAACATCGCCCTCACCAAGAAGGTTGTTGAATACGCTCACGCTCACGACGTTACCGTCGAAGCTGAACTCGGTGTTCTCGCCGGTGTTGAAGACGAAGTCCAGGCTGAAGAATCCCACTACACCAAGCCGGAAGAAGTGATCGACTTCGCTACCCGTACGGGCTGCGACTCCCTCGCTATCTCCATCGGTACCAGCCACGGTGCTTACAAGTTCAAGCCGGAACAGTGCACTCGCGACCCGAAGACTGGCAAGCTCGTTCCACCTCCTCTGGCATTCGACGTGCTCCACGCCATCGAAAAGAAGCTCCCGGGCTTCCCGATCGTGCTCCACGGTTCTTCTTCCGTGCCGCAGGACGAAGTGGACACCATCAACGCTCATGGTGGCAAGCTCCCGGATGCAGTCGGTATTCCGGAAGAACAGCTCCGCGAAGCTTCTCGCTCTGCTGTCTGCAAGATCAACATCGACTCTGACAGCCGTCTCGCTATGACTGCCGCTATCCGTAAGTATTTCGACGAACATCCGGAACACTTCGACCCGCGCCAGTACCTCAAGCCGGCTCGTGAAAACATGAAGAAGATGTACATGCACAAGATCGTTGACGTTCTTGGTTCCAACGACAAGCTCTAATGAGACCGCTCGCGCCTAGAATCACATAGAAATATGTGAGAGGCGCTCACTCTCGCAAACGCCCTCGGTTAATACCGAGGGCTTTGTTGCTCACGGGCAAACTGTAATCAGTCATCCTGGAGGTCGCGCAGCGACCGATAGGATCCAAAGGCAAAAGCTTAAAGACCGCTAGGCAAATCGCCTGGCGGTTTTTATTTTATATATTAAAACTATGATTTGCCCTCACTGCCACTCCGAATTAAAAGACAACGCAACCTTCTGCCCCCACTGCGGGAGCGACAAGAATACAGGCTGGAAAGAAGGCGCTGAATACAGCGACCTCGACCTCCCCGACTACGATGAAATTGTCGAAAATGAATTCGGCGAAAAGAAGATAAAATCAAGCCCGCTCGCCATCACTGCAGCCATCATCGTTGCACTTGCGTTTATCGCAACAATGATTTTCTGACAAAATGAGATAGAGAAACTCGTTCAACAAGCATGACTTCTCTAATTGCTTGACGACAACGTTTCTTCCAGGCTCTTGAGTGTTTCTTCGGCGGCAGTAAAATCGTAATCGTCAATTTGATTATGAAGTTTCTGTAGTATTTCTTCTTGCTCCTGCGTGAACAAGATTTCATAAAGCGATTCAAGAATCCGCTTGCATGCAGTCAACGAACACGATTCAATTGCAGGCCTAAGTTCTTCTATCGCCTGTTTGAGTTTGTTTGCGGCTTCTGGATCCACATGCTTGATAACTACAGCAGAACTAGACTGTTCTGCAGCGATATTCTGCATCACGATCTTAAGGTCGTCCATAAGGTCTTCAAGAGCACTTTCAAACGCATGGAACTCAGTGTAATTGAGCTCTTTCTTGAGGAGCGAATTTTCAAGCATCACGCCCAGTGTCTGCACATGATACGAACCAATCGTTCCGCAAAGGCCC
Organism: Fibrobacter sp. UBA4297; assembly: GCF_002394865.1. Taxonomy (NCBI): domain Bacteria; kingdom Pseudomonadati; phylum Fibrobacterota; class Fibrobacteria; order Fibrobacterales; family Fibrobacteraceae; genus Fibrobacter; species Fibrobacter sp. UBA4297. The sequence goes on from NZ_DGUZ01000012.1 coordinate 33,446, forward strand.
TTGATGGTATGGACAATGCGTGTAGACTCCTCAAAGTCAGCATGTTCAAAAGCCTTCTTTAGCTTCTGCGTTTCATTGCCATAGTCACGGACAAAGCCCTGGATTATCTTAAAGTACAAATTCTTGTTGTCATTTGCATGATACAGTCCGGCAGCGGCATCAAAATTGCGAACTTTCTGGAACAAAGAAACAACACTATCGTCAGGATTTGCCGAAGTGGAATCTGATTCGTTCGTAATGGTCGCCATTGGCATCTTGTCTGCAACTTGCAAATACTTGGAAAGTTCCACATAAAGGAGTTTCGGATCAATCGGCTTTGCTATGTACGAATTCATTCCTGCACGAATGCAGTCTTCGCGGTCTTTCTGAAAAGCTCTTGCACTCATGGCAATAATCGGGACATTCTTGAAATATTCATCGGAACGGTTGCGGATAGCCCGTGTCGCCTCAAGACCATCCATGACCGGCATTTGGATATCCATCAGAATCAAGTCAAATGCATTTTTCTTAAGCAAGTCAAGAGCCACTTGACCATTCGAAGCAACCATCGTCGCAAGGCCCACGCTATTCAAAAGCGAAACCGTCAATTCCTGGTTCATCTGATTGTCTTCAACAAGAAGTATTTTCGCTTCTTTAAAGAAAATCTTGTTCTTTTCTGTTTTGACAGCCTTTTGGTATGTGAGTTTTTCATCAACGGCTTCCTGCATGGCGCTAAGAAGAGAACTTATCTGTAGCGGTTTTGCAACGCAGCTGTTGTAGCCAATTTCTTCGGCAACGTGATAATTGCGCTCATCAAAGTGAATGGGATGCATGAGAACTTTCGGAATTTTTCTCATGTTAGCAGGAAGTCCCTGTACAAAGTCAAATCCGTTCAAAATAGGCATCTGGTAATCGATAATGAAAAGATCGTAGGGAGTCTCCCCAGCTTCTTCATGCGCCTGAATCAGGTCCAGCGCTTCATCAACAGAGGCTGCTTCTTCAACAACGCAGCGAAGCTTTGTCAAGTAGTGCCGTAACACATCGCGAAGTGCACTGCAGTCATCCACTAGCAACACATTCTTGTTACGGAATGTTGAAACAGACTTCCACTTCGGAACGGTCGTCTGCGGGGCCATAGCAAGCGTTATTGTAAAGAAGAATCTAGAACCCTTACCATATTCGCTTTCGACTTCAAGTTCACCGCCCATGAGTTCCACAAGTGATTTTGAAATCACAAGCCCAAGCCCTGTTCCGCCATACTTGCGTGTAATTGAGCCATCCGCCTGAGTAAACGCATTAAAGAGGTTGTGCAACTGCTCGTCCGTCATGCCGATTCCAGTATCAATAACGCTAAACGAGAGTTTTACGTTGTTCCCTATAACTTGTTCTTGCTTAATCCTAAGAGTGATGCTTCCACTTTCTGTAAATTTGGTGGCGTTGTTAATCAAGTTTGTAAAAATCTGCGAAAGACGCAGCGGATCGCCCATCAAGATTTCAGGAATTTCAGGGTCGATATCAATAATCAACTCAATCGGTCTCCCGGCAATTCGCACTTCGGCAAGAGCCGCCACTTCGCCAATGATATCCTGCAATACAAGCTGAGTAATTTCTAGATCCTGCTTGTTCGCTTCAATCTTCGAGAAGTCGAGAATGTTGTTGATAATTCCCAAAAGAGATGTCGCCGCATGGCTAATGCGTTCAATAAAACCTTGCTGACGTTCATCGAGTTGCGTTTCTTGCAACAAATGAGCCATACCAATAATAGCATTCATCGGTGTACGGATTTCATGGCTCATGTTCGCCAGGAATTCGCTCTTCGCCTGCGTGGCGTGTTCTGCAATTTCACGAGCGGCAACGACTTCTGAAATATCAATCATCGAAAGCATGTAACCGACAACTGATTCCTGAACCTTAAGCGTGCAGGCTTCGCCGCGGAACCAAGTGTCCGTGTGTGTATTGAGCGTCTGAAGCTTGAACGTATCTTTCCAGACTCCCTGTTCATCAAAAACTTTTTTGAGCGATTCGACGACATCTTCGTGGAAACCACACTTGGGCAAATTATCGAGATGTTGGCCAATAACATCTTTCCAATCCACAACAAGGTAATCCGCCAATTGCCTGGACATATACATGATTTTGCGGTTCTTGTCAAAAATCACTAGGATGGAATTACCCGCCGAAAGCATAATCGTATCAAGAATCGTATCTTTCTGGATGCCACTTGTTTCATCAGAAATGAGGAACAGGTAACGAATCGAGCCATCGTCTTCAACAAGGAACTGGAAAATCACTTTCCACCAGGCGTCCTCGCCCATACAACTGCGAACAGGAATGATAATTTGGCGTTCGCTGGCGTGCATTTTGCCGCCCTTCGAAACCTTATAGACAAATTTTTTAAACTGTTCGGAATGGAAGAATTTCCAAAGGATTTCACCACGGATATCGTTACCATTGTTAAAGAATTCAGCAATGTATGCACTGGCATGGAGGATATCAAACGTGTCGTTCGTAAGAATAAGCCTAAAGTTATCACTTCCCAAAAGTGTCTCAAACATTGTACTGGAACTAACACTTTCGTTCAGGTCTTTTTGAATAAAGAACTTGAAAAGGAATCGCACAATAAGCCAAGTCACAAAAATCAACGCGAAGACAACAAGCGCCACAACAACAATAATCGCATTCAAGTTTTCCTGGACTTTAGCGACGACCTTGTTTTTTTGGACAACGTGAACAACATAAAAAGGCACATCCTTGAGCGGCATCACCATGAAAATCAACTTACGATTTTCTACATCAGTCTTTTCGTAACGAGTCACGCTTTCTTGGTCAAGATCTTCATATTGAATATCGTCCTGCACTAGATGCAAAAGTTTAGCGACCGTATCGACAACGATTTTGTGGAGGCTCGTCTCGTAAGGGAAATACGTGAAAAGGCTGTCATTTTCCGAACCCACAAGCATCGTGATTCCGCCCTCGGCTTTTGCAAATTCCCCCATCAGTTGCCGAACGCGCTGCAGGTCAATATCTGTAGCTACCGCTCCAGTAAAAGAACGATTCTTGTCCCAAAGCGGGTACGAATAAGTGAGCACGCGCTTTTTCGCATTTCCGTTGATTTCCGGGCCCGTAATGGCAAGTCCCTTATGCCTTGAAGCTTCGAGATACCACGTTCTTGTTCGGAACTCCTTCTTGCCTTCTTCTAGCTTAAAGTCCCTTGCTGATATATACTTTCCATTCTTGGAGCCGTAATAAACATCGACAATAAATGGCGATGACTGCAGGTGTTTCTTTAACACCTTCTTGATATCGGATTCCTTTGAATGCTGGAGAATCTGCGGGAGGGGTTTGAACTGCTTCTCAAATTTGCTGAAGAACAGCTCCAGGTCCTGTACGGTCTTGTCCTGGAATTTTGATTCGGAAGAACTATATGAAGACGATATTAATGTTGACTTCAGAAAGTTCGAAAACACAAGTACCAGCACGACTGTGAAGACGAGCATCGGTATCGTGTAAACAAGCGAAATACGCCAACCAAGGTGGCGTTTTTTTTCATTTAGCGGACTTGGTGTCAATCCTTACAATCCTCGGACGAAGAAGAGTCTTTGAACTGCTCGTAGATTTCAGGAAGTTCATCGGCAATAGAAAGGAAAGCATCGACTACATCCGGGTCGAACTGCGAGCCTCTGCCTCTGATAATTTCGTCAACGGCGACTTGATGCGGGTACGGCTCCTTGTAAGGGCGCTTGGATACAAGTGCGTCGTAAACATCGGCGACAGCCATGATACGCGCGCCAATGGGAATGTCGTCTGCCTTTTTGTGGTTCGGGTAACCTTCCCCGTTCCAGTATTCGTGGTGGCCGAGAGCCATTTCAGCGGCGATACGGACCATCGGGCTGTCGTGCAATTCCTTGGTCGCCTCCTGCAAGACGTCGTAGCCCATTTGAGGGTGCTGCATCATGATTTTGCGCTCATCCTGCGTTAAAGAACCTGGTTTACGCAAAATGCGGTCGTGGATACCGACCTTGCCGATGTCGTGAAGCGGGGCTGCCGTCGCAAGATTTTCAATATACTCCGGCGTAATCGTTCCTTTAAATTTTGGATTCTTGCGGAGTTCTTCGGCGATGCGTTGCACAATGATTTGCGTGCGCTTGATATGTTCGCCCGTTTCGGGGTCGCGGTATTCAGCAAGCGAACCAAGACTCGTCAGCATGACCTTGAGCGTTTTACGCAAATCGGCGGTTTTCTCATCCACTAGTTCATGCAAATGGTCAGTTTGACGTTGCAAAAGGTCTCGTTGCTGCTTAAGCTGCAGCTGGTTCTTGATGCGAAGCGTCACAAGCGCCGGATTAAACGGCTTCGTAATATAATCGACCGCTCCAAGGTCTAGCCCCGTCTGTTCACTCTTGCTGTCGGCTTTCGCAGTTAAGAATATCACCGGAATTCCTTGCAAGATATTCTTCTCGCGCATGATTCTCAATGTCTCGTAACCATCCATTTCGGGCATCATTACATCGAGTAAAATCAAGTCTGGCCGAATTTTTTCGGTCAGTTCAATAGCCTTTTTCCCGTTGAGGGCGACACATACATCATAATCATTCGATAAAATACCTTCCAAGACGTCAATATTCGTCTTGGTGTCATCGACAACTAAAATTTTTAAACGAGGCAGTTCCATATAGCTATAATATACGTTTAAAAAACCAAATATTACAACTGATTTTATTCCACCATAGAGCATAAAATAGACTTATTTTTGCCATTGACGATTTTTCAAGAGTTCCAACACTTGGTTTTGTGACTTTAATCACGGCTGAAAGTATATTTAAAATGGTCATTAGTCAATAGTTTTTAGTCAATGGTCGTTATTCCTTGCTAAGGAGACTTTATGAAGAAATTTGTTTCGCTGGTAGCCCTGTTAGCTCTAGGAGCTCAAGCGCAGGAGATTGTCGAAGTAACCCCATTCTATGCCGCATACGACAGCATTAAGCTAGGCAACCAAATAAACGACCTTTACGAAGACCTCAAGCTCCCTTCCTATGTAACAACGGACAAAAAATATCCGATTACCTGGACCAGTAGCGATACCCTTTTTTTAGGGCACGACGGGCATATCAATGGACGTTTTGTCGGAGAAAATAAGGTAGTGGATCTTACAGCAAGTATTACGGATGATTTGCATAACCGGACAGAGAAAAAACTGTTCAAGGTGTCCGTCCACGGCTTTGAGCCATACTCCAACTACCTCTTTGTGTATTTTCCGGCAAACAACAACGAAAACATCTACTACGCGCTCAGTAACGACGGCTATAACTTTACCGCAATGAACGGCGGCAACCGCGTTGTCGCTGCCGATACAGTGAGCATCAAGAAAGGGCTCCGCGACCCACACGTACTGCGAGCTCCCGACGGATGGTTCTACATGGTGAATACCGACATGAAGAGCGCCGAAGGCTGGTCCAGCAACCGCGGCATGGTGCTGATGAGGTCCCGCGATCTCATCCACTGGAAGCACAGCACAGTGCACTTTCCGGACAAATACAAAGGCAAGAACTTCGCCAATGTGACCCGCGTGTGGGCGCCCGAAACATTCTGGGATGAAAACTACGTGAACAAGGACGGGAGCAAAGGCCGCCCGCTCGTGTATTACTCGCTATTGACCAACGATGGCACCATCCCTTACGACAAGGTGTTTTTCAATTACACAAACGAAGACTTTACTGACCTCGAAGGCGACCCGATTCATTTCTTTGACCGCGGAAAATCGACCATCGACATGGACATCGTCTATAACCCAATTGACAAGCTTTATCACGGATTCTACAAGAACGAAGGCGATGGCGGCATCTGCAAGGTCGTTTCGCAAAATTTGACAACAGAAAACGGCACCAAGGCCCCCACCTGGAGAAATCCGAGCAAGCCGCTCCAGCAGACAACCGAAGCCGTCGAAGGTGCAGGCGTATTCAAGCTCATCAACCAGAATTCCTGGGTGCTGATGTACGATTGCTATGTGAACGGACATTACCAGTTCACGAGTAGCAATGATTTGGAAAACTTCAAGTTCGTGCAAAATACCAAGACTAGCGGAGCTTTCACGCCCCGTCATGGAACAATCCTCCCGGTTACCGCCGAAGAAACCGCGGCGCTCATGAAAGCCTTCCCCACTTCAGGCTTCGAACCGAAAGTCATCGACATTCCAGATTCCATCGGCGTCTGCGACGGTAAAAAAGTCGTAGGTCCGTGCAGCGCCACAAAAATCATTCCTTACGTCAAAGTTGATGAAGGAGGATGGAACGAAACGACAGAATTGAAGGTCGACAAGGGCGCGACAATCACTGTTGGTCCGCACCCGTGGGACGGCAAAAATTGGAACTGGGAAGGCCCCAAGAACTTCAAGTCTACGAATCGAGAAAACATCCTCAAAAATGTAGATGGCGACAACAGCGGAATTTATACCGTGACTTATACCAACGAAACAGGCTGCAAGAGCGTCACGAAAATCAAGATTGTCGTCGATGACCCGGATAAACCGTACAAGAATCCAGATTCCGTAACGACCGCAATTGGAAATCAGGTCCGCAAAAGCCACAAGGATTTACATTTGAATCGCAATCCCATCTATTTTGACTTGCTCGGTAACAGACTTTCTGGCAAGCCGCGTAACGGAATGTTCGTAGTAAAATAGTCGTTAGTCACTGGTTATTAGTCATTAGTTAAAGAATCACGGTAGAGTCGCCTAACAGAAACCAATGACCATTGACTAAATGCTATTGACCAATCTATTAAGCTTTATAAAAGCATTCACGGGGTCAGCGTAATTCCAGACGCCACCGAGTGATGCGACGCCCGCGGGTGACAACTTCTTAAATTCGTCAATCGTATCCGTATCGACGCCACCACACAGCACAACGGGAGTCTTCGACGGTACATTCAAAGATGTTCCTAAGATTTCTACAGGCTCAATTGCAGACAAAGGATGCATGACGGGACCAAGCAAAACGCCGGCCACCCATTCTGGGAGCACTTCAGCTTCTTTAACATTTTTGCAAATCGCAACACAGTTGATGCGTTTCCAGCTTTCTGGGACCTCGCCCATAAAACTTTGCGCATCGCAGACGCATCCGCGAACATCGAGCTCTTCGGCCATGTCAGGCGTTCCGCGTACCCAAATGCGGTCGCGCAATTCCATCGGGAGCCCAAGCAACCAGCGATCATAATCGTTGAATGTTGCATGAGCATTGCCACCACGGCCACGCTTGTCTAGAATTAATCGAGTCAAGCCTCGACTAAACATTTCTTCAAGGTCGTCATATTCAGATGCAAAATTATCAGGACAAGTAAAAAGCCAAAGACGCATGTGGGTTAGTCGTTGTTAATTGTTTTTGGCAAAAGTTACTCAAATCAGTCATTCTTTGCAACGCAAATAATTAAAGTATGGAGCCATTTTTAAAAATGCTGTTGTCGTCACTACTTGGTTTTAATATATTTCGGTTCATGAAAATCGTAACAAGCATCAACTTCTGGTGGTGGCAGATTCCAAGCGTTATGGAGTCTGGCGTTTAAAATTGAATGCATAATAACAGGCTCCTCAACGGAGTCCTTTTTTATGTAAAAAAGAAATTGATTTTGTTACACAAAAAAATAAAGGAATAACGATGAGAAACTCGCTCAAGATTGAAGGTCCGGTCAAGACATATCTTAAAGAAGACGAACTCCCGAAGGCATGGTACAACGTCCGTGCCGACATGAAGAAGAAGCCCGCTCCGCTCCTGAATCCGGGAACCGGCAAGCCGGTCACGTTCGAAGACCTGCAACCGGTATTCTGCGACGAACTCATCAAGCAGGAACTCGACAACGACACCGCTTACATCGAAATTCCGGAAGAAATCCGCACTTTCTACAAGATGTACCGCCCCTCTCCGCTCGTTCGCGCCTACTTCCTTGAACAGGCACTCGACACTCCGGCACACATCTACTATAAGTTCGAAGGCAACAACACCTCGGGTTCTCACAAGCTCAACTCCGCTATCGCTCAGGCCTACTACGCCAAGAAACAGGGCCTCAAGGGCGTGACGACAGAAACGGGTGCAGGCCAGTGGGGCACCGCCCTTTCGATGTCCACAGCATTCTTCGGACTGGACTGCCAGGTTTACATGGTGAAGGTTTCTTATGAACAGAAGCCGTTCCGCCGTGAAGTGATGCGCACCTACGGTGCATCTGTCACCCCGTCGCCTTCCATGACAACTGAAATCGGCAAAAAGATTAACGCCGAATTTCCGGGCACCACCGGAAGCCTTGGTTGCGCCATTTCTGAAGCTGTGGAAGCAGCCACCAAACAGCCGGGTTACCGCTATGTTCTCGGTTCCGTACTGAACCAGGTGCTCCTCCACCAGTCTGTGATCGGTCTCGAAACGAAGGCTGCTCTCGACAAGCTCGGCGTGAAGGCCGACCTCATCATCGGTTGCGCTGGCGGCGGTTCTAACCTCGGCGGTCTCGTGAGCCCGTTCATTGGCGAAAAGCTCCGTGGCGAAGCCGACTACGATATTCTTGCAGTGGAACCGGCAAGCTGCCCGAGCTTTACTCGCGGTAAGTATGCCTACGACTTCTGCGATACCGGTAAAGTTTGCCCGCTCGCCAAGATGTACACGCTCGGTTCTAGCTTCATCCCGTCTGCAAACCACGCCGGCGGTCTCCGCTATCACGGCATGAGCAGCATTCTCTCTGAACTTTACGATCAGGGTCTCATGCGAGCAACGTCTGTCGAACAAACTAAGGTTTTCGAAGCAGCAAAGCTCTTCGCCCAGACCGAAGGTATCCTCCCGGCTCCGGAATCCAGCCACGCAATCCGTGCAACGATTGACGAAGCTCTCAAGTGCAAGGAATCCGGTCAGGCCAAGAACATCGTATTCGGTCTCACCGGCACGGGTTACTTCGACATGGTTGCTTACCAGAAGTTCAACGACGGCGAAATGGCCGACTACATCCCGACGGATGAAGACATCGCGAAGAGCCTTGCAAAGCTTCCGCAAGTGTAAACGAAACTAGACCCTCGCCTGTGCGAGGGTGACGAACGAAAACGTCATTCCGGCCTCTGCAATGCCCTGAGCCCATTCGACAAGCTCAGGGTAAACTCCGCTGAAGGACCGGGAATCGCCTAACATCGTTTAAAAGCCTCGGATTTAATCCGAGGCTTTTTATTATTTCACTTCAACGAACTTGGAATAACCCATTCTTTGCGATAGATATCAAAAGTAAAGTCGTCTTTATAATCTTGGTGGTTCAACGTCTTGATTACGGAATCCCCCATCATTAGCGAGACTTTGTCATAACTTAATTTAATCGAAGGATAAAGTGTTGCTACCGTATTACTAGAATCCGGTTTTATGACTAGGCAATAATACAAAATCCCGTTTCTTTCTTTAGGGCCGCCTCCGAATTTCGCCTTATACGAACCAAGATTGATTTCAGGAACTTCAGCACGCCATCTCAAATCTACCTCGTCTAACCACGAACCAAGCAAAACAACATTTCTATTTTTAGTTACATACACTTTAAACTTGATATAGGCATTAATTTCAGCCTCTTGTTTTGCGACATTTAACTGAAGAGGATTACTCTTCTGTGCATAGTCAGGCATTTTTAGTGAAATTTTGAACAAAAAAATATTTTCACCTTTTTGCAAGCGAAGCCAATTTACGGTTGATAGTGTAGCTGGTTTTAATAAATTCACAAAATTTTCGTCCGTGGAATTATCATCCTTATCAGCAAGTATTTTCAAGCACAAACTGTTTGGCGGAATTGTAACATTGAGATTATAGAGGTATTTGCTTACACCTTCAAGATCGATATAAGAGTCATCGTTAATAGAATAATCTAAGACAAATTGAAGTAAACTGCAATAATCATCTACAACACCTATGAAATCTTTTAAATTCAGACCACTCCAAGAAAAGACAAGTCCATTAAAATTTTTATCAAAAAAAGGAATTGTTGTTTTATTCCATACTTGTAAATAATCTCCATAATAAGACAATCCACCATCATAATAACGATTCACAAAATTATCTAATTCAACATTATCTCGAAATCCTTCTTTCGTTATAGAAATTTTTAAACATTCGTCTTTTTTAACACGAATAGGCAAATCAAACTTTTTCGTTTTTTGGGATGTTATTCCAGGCATTTCCATTGTAAAGGAATTAAACTTCGTTACCACTACGGGATTTTCGTCATCCCAATAACGTTCAATAACAAAAGAAATCTTATTAATTACTTCAGTTTCAAAAGTTTTAAAGCTAAAAGCAATTTTTCTTTTTTCCGTTTTCAAAAGAAAGTCTATCATCAAATAGCCATCATCCATAGAGCAATCCAAATTTTCCAAAGGGTTCTCTAAATAATTACGATAGCACCACGAAATTAACGTATCTTTTATTTCTAAAGCCGATAAAAAAGCCTCTTTTTTGGGTTCTTTTCTGAAATCCACGGTCTTTTTCAAAGAATCCAAAACATTCTTCACGCAAGCGGAATCATATTGAATAGTGTATCTGTCTTCTGTATATCCGTTTGCCATTATACGATTTCTCAAAGCAAGTAGAATTTTTCCAGAAACTTCTTTTGAAAAATCAATGATTTCTGATGCAGTAAATCTTTGGCCACCAATTTTTAGAGTTTTCCCAATGTAAGGAATTTCATAATCCGCACTTAACTTGGGAAAAGAATTTTCAAAAACACTATCCATTAAAGCGATTTTATGCTTAAATGCAACAGATAGTTCATCATTTTCTTCGGCATGTTCAACAACTTTACTTGCATTGCAAATGCTAAACATAAAAAAAATCAAGACAGTCACAAGAAATTTCATAATCTTTTCAGCAGATAAAAAAATTATTTCCGTAAATCAGCAACAAATTCAAATAGCACATTTGATTTTTTATCAACTTGAACACGACTTTCCGTCGGAAGGTCGGTTAAACGCGAGCGCAGAATTTTAGCAAATTCAAGGGCAAAATCAGGTCTCAAATTGAAATTCAAATTGAAGGCAACTTTTACATAGGTAATTTTCCCATTAAGACGATTATCGACAACAGGAATTTCCTTTTTATTAGCGTCAAGGAAAAAGACTTCCACTCCATGCACACCACTAAACTTTCTTGCAAAGTCAGAAAAATCACAAAAAAGCTTATGGTACTTACCGTTCTCATATTCTAGAAGGGCTTCACGCCGTTTTACACGGAATTTTTGATGATGGTATCGACCACTTTCATCCACAAAACCATTCACAACATGTCCAGAGTCTGTATTGAAAACAACATGGTCAAACGCCTCGATAGCTTTCGAGACTTCATTCCCGGATTCATTTGAAGATTCCGACTTTGCAGAACCTTCAACATGGTTTCGCAATTCGCGCAAAGAATTTGAAATAGCATAGACATGTTTAAGCAAATCTTCACTGGTAAACGACGCAAAACGTTTCAGGGAATTGGGCAAAATCCATTCATCGCGATTGGCATCATACCGGATTCCATCCTTAAGTTCATCTTTGTTCAATGTCTTTACAATCAAATTCCCCGTCTTAAGCGTCAAAGAATCGGGTTCCAAATATAAAACAGAACGAACATTTTTTATCGATTCTAGTGATTTTGGATCTATACTCACATTATAGTGCAATAATTCATTTCTATTCTTAAAATCAATATTCAGTTTGGCTTTAAACATGCCAACATCAAAATCCATTGAATATACTTTATAATCAACAAATCCATGCGGATGGAAAATATCATAATCATGATAAGTTCGGTTTTTAGCGGTTAAATTTATTTCAATTCTATCAAGAGTAAGAGAACCAAATACAACGCAAAAATATTCAGAACCAAAAGGTTCATCACTCATTTCAATAACATGATTGTAATAGAGATTGAGTTCTACATCAAAACTATCAACTTTGAAAACGCCAAAATCCGTAGTCTTTAAAATTTTAATCGATTTAGGAGAAAACCTATAAACAAGAACATTTCTATCCTTATGCAATCGAATACTGCCATTAGTCTCCGGAGTTGAATTCCCATACAAATTCAAAAAATCTTTTTCACTATATTTTTCCTTTTCTTTGTAAAGAGAATGATTTAAAACAGCTACATTTCCCAAAGGAATTGTCTTATAAATTACACAATCTAAAGGGGCTTTCATTTTACTCAATTCCAATATATCAGGTTCAACATATGCATCATAAGCAGCGTTATCAATTATTTTTACATAATTTTTTATAGTGTCCACAATTTCTCTTAAGCTATAATTTGCACCCCCAACAGAAAAAGATTTCATATCCAAAAAAGGAACCTCAACCTCTTCAAGGATCCCTGCATCGCCATTCACAGTCATACTAGCAACATAATCCAAGCTTTCATCTATTTTTAAATTATCTTGCACTCCATCCTTTGTTATAGAGACTTTTAGACATTCATCTTTAACATGAAGCGGCCATCCATTTGTAATTTCCGCAGTAATTCTAGGATATTCAATATCAAACGATTTGAAATTCGTCACCACAGAAATCGAATCATCTTTTTTTGAAATTTCCAAATCGAACGATATTATAGCCGTGATTTCAGAATTCTTTTTTATGGCGCCTAAATCAACTAGTTGACTATCCGCCTTTATTTTAAATTCAAGGCTTAATGAATCGCCAACAACATTCTGCCAATTATCATCAACGATTTTTATCATATGGCTTCGGCCATTCAAGGGAAGAATATTAAAAGTTTCTAAAATCGAATCTCTTTTTGAATTTTTACACTTAACCAGATTAACATTTATGGAAGAGAAAAAATTCTCCCACAAGCTACCGTTCATATAATACTTTGAAAAATCATCCAATGACAAGATTTGTTTTACATGAACCCAATCCATTTGCAAAGTATCTTTATGTACCCTTATGTTGTTTTGCAAAGCATGCATAATATCCGATCTGACAATATCAACAATTCTTAAAACTTCAGGCGCACTATACAAAGACCTATTAATTTTCAATTTTTTCGTAACAAACGGAATTTCAAAATATCTGTTTAATTCAGGAATAGTACTATCCGAGATAATGACTTTGGCAATAGGAGCTGAATCATCATACATCAAGCCTTTACCACAGCAAGCTATTTTCGGTTCATACTTTGATGAACTCCAGGAAAAATCAGTATAAAATCTAGAACTCGCATTGCAAATGCCAAACGCAAGCACAAACAGAATAAAGAAATTTCTAAAAATCATGCGCTCAATATATAAAAAAACGCTGTTCGCATTTCTGCAAACAGCGTATTATTTTACAAAAGCAAATAACTACTTTTCCCAAAGAACTTGTGGCCAATCCGGGGCTTTTCTACATCAGTCTCTTACTTAAATTCAACCAGTAAATCGATGGTCAATTTTCCGTCTCGGGAGAATGCGACTTGAGCCTTTGTCGGGAATTCCGCCAGACGTTTACGCAGGATTTTTACCAGCTCATGCCCGAAATCCGGTCGCAATCCGAAGTCCAGGTCGAACGAGATTTTTGCATAGGCGACCTTCCCCTTGAACAAGTCCCGTTCAGCAGCGACCGCTTTTTTCTTGGCATCGAGAAATTCGATTTTGCACAGGCCTTTGGTTCCAAAGACATTTTTCCAGGCACTGTTAAATTTTTCGGCAAAATCCTGCACGTCGCCAAAGACCTTGCGGTACTTCGCACCCACGTTTTTCACAAGGCCGTAGCTGTTGTATTTCGTAGTATCCACGAAGACGACACGATCCATTTTCCCGACAACCGCCGCAACGATCTTGACAGCCTCGCCAATGGAATCCGCCGTCGCCGAACCTTCCGCATGGTTGCGCAACTCACGCAGGGCGTTCTCGACGGCATAGACATGGGCTAGCAAATCTTCACCAGTAAACGAGGCAAAACGTTTTAAAGGAGCGGGTACATTCCATTCGCCACGGTTAAAATCGTAAGTAAACTTTTCCCTGCCGCCTTTGTTCTTCATGGGCAAAACAACAGAATAGCCAACCTTGAACGAGAGGGAATCAAAATCCACGACCATAGACGGATGAGCCCTCATCACAGAATCTGCATCTTTCGCATTTATACTTACATTGTAGCGGAGCTTTCCATAATTTTCCTCATGACCATCTCCGAACTTGGTATCAAACATTCCGACCCCCATGGAATAAACATGGTTGGACAACGACAAATCCACCTTGTCAAGAATTATAGCGTCATAGACTAGAGTGCCCCCTTTCGCGAGATAAATCAGAATTTTAACATAGACATCGACTTCGGCTTCAAAACGCTGTGTATTTTTCATATCCACATCGAATTTCGGGAGATACATCAGCTTTTGGGGCGAAATTTTAAGAACAATATAATTCTTCCCTTCATGCAACGGGACACTCCCCGTAACAGCTTGCAAAGAATCTCCATACAACTTCACAAAATCGCGTTCGTCATACTCCTTCCGCACATCCCGTAGAGTGCGGTTCAATATGGACACTCCGCCCAACGGAATTTTTTTCACGAAAATGCTATCCATTACTTTTTTTGCATCAGAGAGATTTATCTTGTTGTCATCGCCAATAGCACAATCCACGCCATATTCGACAATGTGGAGATACTCATCGAGATTTTCGACAATCTCCCTTATGCTGTATTTACTCTTTCCATAGGAGAATTCCTTTTTTTCAAGAAATGGGATTTCAACAATGTCCAAAGCCCAATAATAACCCTTCAGCGAAAAATACACCTCCCCTATTTCATCTATCAACTCCAGGTTATCCTTCGCCCCATCCTTGGACAGGAAAATCTTGTAATAGCCTTCCTTGATCCGAGCCGGCCAGCCTTTCGTATCCTCGGACGTCAATCCTGGCATTTCCAGGACAAATGACTTGAAATTTGTATTCAGTTCAGGATTCTCCTTGAATTTCGAAATTTTAAAATCGAACGAAACAACAGCATTGAGGGGAGAATCTTTTTTCAGGGGTCCCAAATCCAGATATACGCTATCCGTATTGAGATTGAAATCGATGCCCGACAATTTGGCATACGTGTTCGACATGCAAGAATCTTCTTTCAGCGTCAGGAGATCAATGGACTCCACCTTGGAATCGGCATCATGCATCAAGTTGAGATTGATAGACGAAAAGAAATCGGAATACCGTCGAGAACCCATCTTCGAATTCAAGGAATCCATCGTCTTTTTGAGGCCAGGCAAGTCCAACAACAGCGTGTCCTTGAATTCTCTCATATTGCCCTTCATGGCAAGCATGATGTTTGTCCTCACGGCATCGACCTTACCGATTATTTCAGAAACACTATACCAATAATCGCCTACTTTCAAATTTGCACTAGGCCCCCCAAAATAAGAAGAGTAAATGGAGAACGTCAAGGAATGACCGCTTACGACATGCGGAATTTCAAAATTTTCATCAAATCGGGGAATGCTCGAATCCGCGCTGGCGACTTCAAGTTTCAAGGCTGTCGAAGGATCGTTGAACTTCGCATTATTCTTGCAACAGACGATTTTCGGAGTGTACAAATAGCGGTTACTGGACGAATAGAAATGGTCCAAATCGGGTCTTGCCATGGGCGCATGCACATTGCCAAAGCAAAGTGCAAGGACCAACGCACCCAAAAGGCGGTGTGCAAGAAGCGTTGTCGTATTCATGATTCCTTCCTTATGACTTTTATTCTTAACGGATAAAATAGCAAAATAAAGGACGCGAAAGCAAATGCAATTCGCGTCTAAAATAATCGACTGGTGTAAAATTTTAGTTTCAGCGATTCAGGAGAATGCGTAGCGACCGCTTGCTATGCGGGTTACGGACGATATAGACACCGTTATTGAATCCGGCTGCCACGAGGGTAGATTTTAAATCATCCGTCAAGAGAATCGTACCAAGCTTTTTGCCAGAGAGATCAAAAACCTGGAGCCTTGTGTGCGAGTAAATCAAATCGGCTTCGCGTGGCAATACATGAATAGCAGTTGTCGACGTATCGCCCGAAGCAATCGAATCATCCGCAACAGCGTACCACTTGGCATTTTCAATGCTTGCGGTCGCATCGATCGGGGGCGTCGTGAGGTTTGCACCGTAATTTGCATTGTTCAGCATGCCGTCATCGACCATGCCGTAGAACACGCCCTTCGTAAGTTCCTTCGTGAAGTTGTTTTCGAGGTCGCCACGAAGCTGAGCCGTGCCGGAAAGTTTCTTGCCATTTACCGCCCACATCACGCCATAGACCTGTGCGTTGTCGGTCACGGTCGTATTCACGATAATCGAAAGCGCACCAACTTTAGCCTTGCCGCTAATCGTTCCGCTCACAAGCCAGGCATCATCTTCGAGCACGGCATCGCCGCTGATGTTTCCCGCAGTCACGAGCGCTCGCCCGCGAACCACGGCGTTATCGCTAATCGTTCCGCCATTCACGACGGCAAAATCTTCAATGCGTGCATTCCCCGAAACCGTACCACCGTTCACAACCGCATCGGGGCCCACATAAGCCGTAGCTGCAACTTTTGCCTTACTGCTCACGAGGCCGCCCCCATTGCTATGAGGCTTGTAGCCGCTTGCATTTGCGGGTTTCCAGAAATCTTTGTTGTAGCCTTCGGGAGCGCCGTTCACGACTTCAATCATGTACGGGTAGCGCACAATGCTGTAATAGAACTGGTCCCACAAAATCGTCTGCATCTCGGTCGGAGTCGCCGTTACGGCGAGCCACAAAGCCTTATCATTAGCCTTCGTCTCGATTTCAAGATTGAATCCTGTGCCGTGCTTCATTTCGCTGTATCGCGGCGTACCATCAGCACCTTCCGCCACCAAGCCAACCGTCCAACCCGAAGCTGGATTCGGCAATTTGTCCGGAGCGTAATTACACCAATTGTACGTTTTTCCTTTGTAGTAGTCGATATTGTCGCCAAAGCATTTATACCCGCTTACAGTAGGTTTCTCTTGCACGATTCCACGGAACTTGACCGTCACCTTCCCTGCCGTTTCCGGATAAATGCGTACAAGGTTGTAGCCCCAGCGCTGCGGAGCCCAGTAAGAGGGCGAAATGTAACGATTCGCGCAGTTCTCGGCCCCCGCGACGTTCCCATCCAAATTACCAGAACCATCACAATCCATCTTATTCAGCATTGTCACACGCGTGTGCCTGCGGTAATTGTCGCCCCAGCTTGCATCGCGGCGCGTCTTAAATTCATAATCGCCATAGAATTTTTTGTACAAACTCTTTTTCGCCGGAGCGTATTCAAGCGTCGCGTTCTTCATCGCAAACTTGCCGAACTGATCATTCAGCTGTTCTAGCGACCAGCCGTAAACCATCATCATCGCGCTAAACGGAGTCTGTTCCATGCGGCCATCTTCCCCGTCGCGAATCGATTCCATCCAGATGCGGTTGACTTCGTGCACTCCCTTGTAGCCACCTCCAAATTCTTCTTTCAAGTGTTCCAGGAATTGCCAGTTGCAATAGCGGTCACGCGTCGAACCGTAATACAAATACGGATAATTTATCAGATATTCCGAGCAATGAGCGTCATTTGGATTGTACTGATGTGCCATCCAGTTTGCATGCGATTCCGCCATCCAGCCAGAGTGGCTATTGTTTCCGAGCCAACCGGCAACCCCCTGCAAGCCATGAGCGAATTCATGCGAAGTTCCCCAATAATCCTTGAGCGAACCCACGCCAATCCACATGCCCGGGCCATATTCGCCGTTCAAGTCCTTCACAAAGTCCTGACCGCCATAAAGAGCCGCCATCACGGAATTATCGAACACATAGATATTGCTCTTGAGTTTTCTGTCGGGGCTTTTCGGGAACGGCAACATCCAACCGAGCGAATCAATGTAAAAGGAATACACTTTTTCAAGCGATTGAAGCACGCCTTCGGCATCGGAAACCGCAATAGAAACGTTATTTACAGAGCCATCATCGGCTTTCGGCTTTTTGCAAACTTCAAAATGTTCCGAAGAACGAATCAGCGTAAAGCCATTGCTTTCGCACTGCGGGACCCATTCAACGGCAAAAGCGCTCGGCCCCATCGCCGCGAGCGCAATCCCAACCAACATATAGTCCAATCTCATGATTCACTCCAAGAATCCGGCACACCCATGCCGGATATAATGTAATATATCCTTTTTTATGAAAAAAAGGAAAAAGGAGTGAAGAAACTACTTACCCTCATATAGGGTTGATACTATTTGCTCAAAACTTTTTAGAAGTCTGCCGTTCAAATCGTATTGCTCTGCATTTTCCTGTATGGAATTTTTCCATTTTTCCGCGCAAGCGGAATCTCCATGGCAGGCATCCATCTGGTAGAACTTATAATACCGCTTTTTCCCTGAATCCTTTTTATAGCCGTATATCCTGCTGGCAACATCGCCGCTCCCTTTTGGGAATAAGGGTTGAGCTCTCTCAAGGTCTTCCGTCGGGAAGTCTCCTTTCTTGAATTCATACTTTTGACAACGAAGGCGAAAAGGGCACAGCGTTATGGAATCGCCATTATCGTAAAAGAAGAGGAACGTACTGCCTACATCGACAGCATCCCAATTACGAGAATAAACCAGGTAATAACCGTCCTGTGACGAATCTAGTTCCGAATAGTAATTCAAATACCGAGCGAAATCATCGTCAAGGTCTGCACGCGCCTCATCGTCAATGGGAAAATCCCCATACATATAATCGGTATGAGCCGAATAGCACCCCAGCAAGAATAGGCAGAGAAGCAATAAACGAATCATACGAAATTTAGGCCCCATTCCATGCAGAAACTTATCGGCCCAATTTCTTGAATTCCGGCTGGATAAACACGCAATTGGAGTCTTTAGGCGCAGAGCGATAAAGCACCAAATCCACCGTAAAAATGCCCTTGGTAGAAGCACTTACCGACCAACGGCTACCGGCAGGGCAATCCTTAACGTTTTTGTTCAGCGTCGCCGTAAACTTTCCGCCCGTCATGCGATACGTAAAGTAATCAGACACTAAAGAATCCGGCATCTGGAGCGATTTCGGCCCACCCACCTTGTTTGTCTTTGCAAAGAAAGACTTTTGCGCCTGGATATAGTACAAAGTCTGCCCGGTCAAATCTTCGGACACCGCCTGCGATCCACCGAAAACGCTCGACGTTGAGCAACCGCGCACACCAAAGACGAGCACAAGCACAAACGCAAGCGAACAGCCAATAAAAATCCAGTACTTCGGCTGAACCTTTTTCGCAGCAGTTGCAATCTTTCCGCAAAGTTCCTTAAGTTTATCAGAAACGCGCGGCCCCTCGGACGGAGAACCCGAGAGCTTCATGTCCTGCAAAGCAATTCCGTCTTGCCACTTGAGGAGCTTCGTTGCAACGAGCATGTGGCAGAACTGCTTGGGGAAAGCAAGGCCAAACGCGGCAATGATAAAAAGAACAATGCTCAAGATGAACAGCACGAGCAAGGCATTATCAGCCGTAGGCAATAAATCCTTTGCCTGACGAAGAACATCCAAAAGTTTTTTGTCATCCGAAAAATTCTCAGCCGCAAAACGACCTGTGAACGAATTCGAATAACGGTTAAGCCCCATCTGCACGCCGTCTTTTGCCATCAGGCAAACTTTCGTGAGCACACGTTCGACTGCAAAAACGAACATTCCAAAGACCGCAATCAGCGATGCAATCAAACGTGCAGTACGTACAGGGGTCAAGCTTTTCATTTGTTCTCCTAGTCTTTAGTCATTAGTCAATGGTCATTAGTCATAATAATCGCGGCATAGCCGCCAAACTATAATCTAATAACTACCAACTAATAACTAGCAACTACGGCTCCGCCGCCTATTTCTTCTCCACCAGTTCCTTCGCCATCTTCTTTGCGGTCACAAAGTCAGCCTTGCCAGAACCAAGCTTCGGCATCACGTCTACGTTAAACGCAGCGGACGGGAGCATGAGAGGCGGCATGCCGCTTGCACGCAATTCCGAGAGCACGTCCTTCGGATCCTTTTCGCCCTGGTACAAAAGAACAATCTTTTCACCCTTGGTCGCATCCGGAATTGCAGTAACAACGTAATCACAGCCCTGCAAAACAGGCGTATCCTGAATCTTCTTTTCGACAGCGCCAAGGCTAATCATTTCACCGCCAAGCTTTGCAAAGCGGCTGTAGCGGTCCACAATCGTAAGGAAGCCGTCTTCATCGAGATAGCCCTTATCACCCGTGCGGTAATAGCGAATGCCATCCTTCTGGACAATCACGCTCTTCGTGCGGTCTTCGTCCTTGAGGTAACCCTTCATCACCTGGCAACCGCCAATGAGAATCATACCCGCTTCACCAGTCGGGAGGGGTTCGTTTGTTTCAGGATCGACAATCAAGAACTGCGTACCCGGGAGCGCAGGACCCACCGTACCCGGCTTGTTGTTCACCTGCAACGTGGTATAGTCATCGAACAACGTATTTTCAGTATTGACCGATGCCACCGGAGCCGTTTCCGTACAGCCGTAACCTTCGTAAATTTCCTTACCGAACTTGAGGCGAAACGCCGTTGCAAGTTCCGGGCGGAGCGCTTCGGCACCAGCGATAATAATACGCACAGACTTAAACATCAACGGGTGCACATAGCGGCTCACCGTAAAGGCTCGGAGGAACGTCGGTGTTGCCACCAAGAACGTTACCTGGAATTCAGCACAAACACGAGACATCGTCTTCACGTCGGTCGGGTCAGCCACAGCTACAATCGGGCAGCCTTCCGTGAGGTTCAAGAGCGTCGTCACCGTAAGACCAAAGCTATGGAACAGCGGGAGTTCCGAGAGCATCACGTCGCCACGGCTCACGTTCAAAATGCAAGCAAGCTGCTGGATATTGCCCATCAAGTTGCGCTGCGTAAGTTCCACACCCTTCGGCGTACCTTCAGAGCCAGAGCTAAACACAATCACAGCATTGTCGTCCATGTTGCGATGTTTCACAAACACAAGGCGAATAAGCCAGCTCGGCATGAGGATGCAAAGCACAAGGAAAGCAGCAATCTTTGCCTTCGGGATTTCCTTCATGATATCTTCGGCATAGAGCAAGCGCACCTTGTCCGATGCAATCTGCGAGTAATCGTTGCCACGGCCTTTCAGCTTTTGCACAAACTGGCGGCTCGTAATCACAGTCGAGCATTCAGCGCGATCGCAGCAGAACTTCACGTTTTCGACAGAAGACGTGTAGTTCAAGTTCACATTCGTCTTGCCAATCACCCAAAGAGCGAGGTTCACAATTACGCCTGCGGGGCTCGGCGGGAGCATAATACCCACGTTCTGTTCGTTTTTGCCAAGCGTCTTCTTGAGGTAGCCGCGGAAAGCCATCACAGCGCCCATCAGCTTGTAACCCGAGAAATGAGCGCCATCCGGGCTATAAATAGCAGGACCATTCTTCACGTACTTCTTGTAAGTGCGGATCCAGCTATCGGCAATCGGGTGCACAAACGAAACAGCGTAGTTCCAAGCGTCAATAGAAATGCGGCGGATAATGGCGCGGATTTCGTTGGGCGGCGTGTTCGCCGGGAGAGCTTCACCAAAAGCAACCGTCACAGAACGTTCAGCCGAAGCACCGAACATGTTCGAGGAGCTATAGCTATAGTTAGAACCCCACAAGCCCTGGATGTAGAACGGAATTACCTGAGCCTTCGTGCCATCGACAGCGGAGGAATAGTCAATCGTAAACGGTTCCACGTGCGGAGACTTGGAAACTTCGCCCGACGGGAAAATCACGACAGCCTTACCAGCGAGGAGAGCGGCATGAATCTTATCCATCGCAACCTTGGGATTGCGGTTATCAATACGGATCATACCCAAGCGTTTGAGCACGGCGCGCAAATACCACTTGTCGAAATGGTCCTTGTTACTTGCAATACAAAGCGGACGCGGAGAAGCCATCTGCACCATAGCCCAGTCAATAAAGCTGTGGTGGTTACCGACCAAGAGAATCGGACCATCGTTCGGGATGTTCTGCACGTTCAACACGCGGATTCTATAGCGGCTAAACACAAAACGTAAAAGCGTACGGAGCATAGCCTGCGGCAAGTTCGAAATTGACCAGACGAAAACACCCACAGAAATCACGGCAAGGCCAATGAAGTAGTTCTGCGGACGGATATCGGTGTTGCGGACCATCATCGTGAACACGAACAGGAACGCCACAAGCACCACAGCCTGGATCAAGTTCGCAAGAGCAATCACGGAACCGGAGTTGTTCGGACGCGTGTTATACTGCAAAAGCGCATTCACCGGCACCAAGATGAGACCGCCAAAGAAACCAGTCATGGAATAAAGCACAACGAGTGCAACCGGATGCAC